>NZ_QUAJ01000001.1 GCF_003391055.1 Psychrilyobacter piezotolerans | reverse complement strand
CTAATAAATCTCTTTTAATAATTGGGTAGTTCCAAATTTCTTTAGGAAGAGTAAAGATCATATGCTTGTGTTTTTTATCAATTAATTGAGAGGATAGTTTATGAGCCCATTTTTCTGCATAAATTTTCCCGCAAGAAGAACAAAATTTTGACTTACAAGTAACGGGTCTAAAAGTATAGTGAGGGCAAGTAGGGCAAGAAAATACAGATTTAGCAAAAGCAAACTCTCTACAATTTTGTGCAGCAACGAGAGTAGATTTGATAAAGTGAATAAAACTCTTGGGGAAATTCAAAAAGAATTTAAAATGATGCTTAAAAAAAGCTTTTAGGTTGTCGTTGGTAAGAATATCTTTAAGTGTAATAGTAGTCATAATAGTTATTATACCAAAAAACCCCCAAGATGGGGGCTGGGGGTTGAAGAAGCGTTAGCTTTTTTTTATTACCTAGGAGTTTTCATTTGGTATGAATTTATAGGGAAAAACACACAGTAATAACATTTATTTAGTCGTTTTCGGAGATAATTTTGATTTTATGCGTAAAATGTGTTAAAATGTATCGAAAAGTGAAAAAGAATACAATGTGAAGTAGATTGAATGATTACTTGATTGGCGAGGTTTGCAATGTTTTATATAGTGTGGATACGAACCAATTGAATAAAAGGAAAGTTTAAATTGAAAAATATTTGTAGAACTGGGGTTTACTTAGGGTCTCTTTGAGGCAATGAGTTATGCTACTTATGTGGCATATTGTGAGTCTATATGACGAAACTTAAACACTCTAACTCTACTACCTTTATGGTGGTGGAATTAGAGTGTTTTTTTATTTATTTTAAGGAGTGAAGTATGTTAAAAAAAGAAATTAACAAATTGGATATATTATCGTTAGCCATAGGTGCTATCATTGGATGGGGAGCTTTCGTTCTTCCGGGAGATTTATTCTTAAAGGCAGGAATTTTTAACTCAACTATTGCAATAGTTGCAGGAGCATTGATAATGGTAGGGATAGAAAAAAATTACGGATATTTACTTAAAAAGTTTCCAGTAGCAGGGGGAGAATATGCCTTCACCTACGACGCTTTTGGATGGAAGCATGCCCTGGCATGCGGATGGTTTTTGGCCCTGGCATATATAAGTATTGTCCCGTTAAATGCCACAGCCTTAGCTCTGGTGGCCAAGTTTACCATGCCTGGTATCTTGGAAGTGGGTCATCTTTACAGTATAGCGGGATCTGATATATATTTAGGAGAAGTAGCGGTAGCTGTATCTGCTCTTTGTTTATTTGGTTATTTAAATATTAAAGGGATAAAGCTGGCTTCTCAACTGCAGAAGATAATGGTACTTTTATTGGTAGGAATAGTATTTTTATTTTTAAGTTTAGTTATAGCTAAAGTAGGAATAATTAATCCAAATACCATGTCATTTTTAGGTTCAGAAACGATAAGTTTCCCTAAAATATTAAAGATATTATCCATAGCTCCAATGTTGTTTGTAGGATTTGATTGTATTCCACAGGTAGCAGAAGAGTTAGACTTTGAGGCTAAAGAGGCATCTCGATTGGCTATAATTTCTATCTTAGTGGGGGGCTTAGTTTACATCTTAATCATTCTTTTTACTTCTTTTGGTGTAACCAGAGAGGAGATAATGAATGGTCAAATATCTTGGGCAACAGGACATACCACAGAATATTATTTTGGAAAGATAGGAATAATACTTTTAATAATAGCACTTACCTCAGCTATCGTAGCAGGGATCAATGGATTTTATATGGCAGCCAGCAGATTATTGTTTGCCATGTCCAGGGGAAAAATTTTACCTGAATTCTTCGGGGTATTGGATAAAAAATATCACACTCCTAAAAATGCTATTTTGTTTACCCTGGGTATATCTCTGATAGCTCCTTGGTTCGGTAGGAATGTATTGCTGTGGATAGTCGGGACTTCCAGTGTAGGAGCATCCATAGGATATCTATACACAAGTCTTTCTTCTTATAAACTATATAAGGAAGAATACGGTAAGGTATTCATACCAGGTATTTTCGGATCTATATCAGGAATAATATTTTTAATCCTGTTATTGGTACCGGGATCAGACAGTTCCCTGAGTCTCCCATCTATAATAGTTTTAGTTGTGTGGGGCATAATAGGATTGTCATTTTATAAATTTTATGACCTTAAGGTCGTGCACTATACCAAGGAAGAATTGGATGAATTAATCCTAAACAGAGATTCTGAGGGAAATATAATAGGAATAGAAGTTAATGCCGTTTTATAGATAAAAAAAAGAATCCTAATGGGTTCTTTTTTTTACTTTTCATATTAATTTGTGTCTAAGTTTTTTTCTTTCTGATTAGTTCGGATTGGTGTATAATTTTAATGTGTAATTCATGACAAAAAATAAAATCTCAAAAGGAGAATGAAAAGATGAATATAAAATACTACTCCTACACCGAGGAGATAATAAAGGATATAGAACCTGGAAAGATCCATATATTTCCTAAATCGGCAGATAAAAGTCTGGGCAAAGAAATATATATGCAGGATTTAGATCGTAAGGAATCCATAGAAGTTCCCAATATATTTTTAAAACAGCCAAAATTTATGGGGTTGGGAGAGTTTAAAACCAACTTATTTTTAAGTGATGAGATGGTATTACGGGAAGAAAAACAAGTGATAGCTTTTTACAGGTCGTTGAGTTCTAAAAATAGAAAGGAATTAGGAGTAGAGAGTTATTACGATGTGATCGATATTGCTGCTAATTTTTTAAATTTTTTCAAACTGTTAAAGGAATACAGGCTGACAGAGGTCAGAGATCTGAGAAAGTGGCAGAGAAAAATATACGATATATTTTTGGATATCGAAAAAAATTATATGAAATTTCTATCGGATAAACACTATACCGATCCTACTTTTATAATAAAGGATGAAAACTACAGTTCTAAAAGTCTGGGTGGATACAGGGATATAGTTATATACAATAAGATCCATTTTACCCCATTGGAAAAGTGGATAGTTGAAAAATTAGAAGCAGAGGGGTTTACCCTGACTCTGAAATTACAGATGGATAAGGATGATTTTTGCGAAGAAACTCTGGCAGTAAAGGGTGTAAGGGTAGGCAAAAATATACCTGTGACCACTAAAAAAATAGAGGTTTATACTGCAGATGATGAATTTACAGAACTTTTAAAAGTTCTGGATATACAAAAAAAAATTAAAGATACAGATATCAAAATTTTTGATGCAAATAATGAAAACTATAAATATAACAGTTTTTTTAATGAAACCAGGTGTATATCAGATCTGCCTATTTTTTCTCTCCTGGAGGGGCTCCATAAACTGCTGTCTACCCTGGAGGAGATCGACGGGGAACTGGCCCTGGAACTTCACACTGTGGTAGATATAATCAAAGGAGATGAAATTTCTAAATACTATAAGATTGCACCTGAGGATTTGGATAAATTCAAAGCCTTGGTAAATGAAGGTTATAAATATCTGACGAAATATGTCATAGCAGAAAAACTGGGGGAAGAAAACTTTATCCACAGGATATTTGAAGATATAGAACAGATGAGATCCTATGAGGACTTAAAAAAATGGACCGGAGAACTCACTTTCTCTGGTGAGGAATTGGAAAAATTATTAGATGGAAGTGAAAATATCGGTAAGTATTTCGAGGCTCTCAGTGAGATAGAGGTTATAGAAGACCTGGATGTAGTGGACGGCTGGAAAAACTTTTTTGGACACGGGAAAACAGCAGAGGGATTATTGAAATTGATATTAAAATATTTAGAGTTTAAGGAAATAGGGGGAAGTCTTGATACAGCATCAAGGAAACAAGGTCTCGAAGAGATAAAAACTATGAAAAATAAAAATATTTTACTGATGAATATTTCAGATAGTTTTATACCGAAAAATAAGCAGAATACATTTTTATTTACAGAACAGCAGAAAAAGAACTTAGGGATAAAAGGAGTAGATGAGATTAGGCTGGAGGAGAAATATAATTTATTCAGAGCTGTAATGACCAGTGAGAACTCTACTATACTGGCTGTAAAAAATATGGGTTCAGACAGTTCCCTTTCTCCATTTGTGGAGGAGCTCATGGAAGAATTTAAAGTGAATTCTAAACATTTGAAACAGACAACAGAAAATTATTTAGAACTGATAAGACCCGGCTCTGAAGATGGCGGGAAGTTGTCTGGGGGAGAAAAACCCAGTAAGATGAAATTTCAGGTGGAAGAATTAAAAGCCCCTTTTGGGATAACAGCATATATGTGCGATGAATTATTTAACTGTAAATATAAGATGTATCTCAGATATTTGGTGAAGTTAAACAGGGAGGAACTTGAGGTGGAGAGGAATCTCACCCGTCGGGAATATGGGAATCTTGCCCATGAACTCTTTGAGGCAGTACTGAAGAAAATAGAGCTGACCAAGGATTATTCCCTGCTGGAAAGCGGAAGGATAGAAGTAGGGATAGTTATGGGTGTTTTGGAGGAATTGGTAGGCAGGAGAAGGCTGAAACTGCCCAGATTAAATGAAAGGTATTATAGGGAGATTATCTATAAGAACCTGGCTGACAGTGTAGGAGAGTTCTTTAGGAAGATCTCAAAGGAGTTGTGTGGTGAGCAGGTAAAGGGACTTCTAATAGAGGAACTTTTAAAGAGTGATATAAAGAATAAAACTATAGGTATTATAGGGAGAGCTAAAGCGGATCTCATAATTAAAACGGAAAAAAGGGATTATATTATCGACTTTAAAACCGGAAACCTGAATGAAAGGCAGCTGGATTTTTACAGTATCTTACATGCGGGAGAAGCAGACCTCACGGAAAAATATATATTTAATGTGGATAAGGGAAATCTGGAAAAAAGTAAAAAAATAAAATTAGTAAAAGATGAAACCGGCAGAAACAAGGTAGATCCTGATGGGAAGGAAAAAAACCTGGGTGTTTTGGAGATAGAACTGAAAGAATTTTTGAATTCAGGGATTTTTGAGAGGAATAAAACAAGTAAGTGTGACAGATGTGAATATCTGGATATCTGTAAGGTTGGTGAAGTAGATGAAATCAAATAGAAAAGTGGTAAAAGCCAGTGCAGGAACCGGAAAAACTTACAGGCTTGCTATAGAATATATATCCAGGATATTGCTGGGAGAGGACTACAGTGAGATATTGTTTATGACCTTTACCCGTGCAGCAACAGCAGAATTAAAGGTCAGAATTTTTGAGTTTTTAGATGATTTAAGTCACGGAAATAAAGAACTGGAAGAAAATATCATATCTCTGTACCCGCAGATTGAGATAGATACAGACAGGATAAAAAAAGTCAAAAATGAACTTCTGCTGAATAAAGACAAGATAAGGATCTATACAATAGATTCATTCATTGCCCAGATCTTTAAAAAAGCCATAGGACCGTCTCTGAATATCTATACCTATTCTATGAGTAATACTGTGGAGGCTGAGGAGATCTACGGGGAGGTATTCAGCAGAATTATAAAGGGAGAAGAGTTTCATAAGATTAAAGAATTCCTGGAAAAAACAGCAGATAGAGAGGTGGAGAAATATATCGATCTCATAAAAAAAATATCCGAGGAGAGATGGAAATTTGCTCTGATAGAAAAAAAGGAAATAAGTGATGATGCGGAAAGCGTAAAAGATGAATTATATAGAAATATAGTGAGAACCTTTGAATTGGCCGGTGAACTGGTAACAGATCACGGGAAGATCCGTGAAAAAGTTTTGGCTAAGGCGGGAAAGATCATAGAGGAAGAATTTCATGGAATTTTGGATAATAAGGAAAAATTAATTACCTTTATACTGGAGAAAAGAAAAGATTTTTTGGAAAATAAAATTATTAACGGAACCCAGATGGGAGGAAAAGCCAGGGAACATATAAAAGCTCAGGTTTTGGAAGTCCAGGATGAGATCCACAGGTTACTGGAAAGAATAATTTTTATTGAAGAGGTAGTTCCCTATGAACAGGATATATTGGAGATAGAAAAAATTACCAGGTCTATCTATGATGATATAAAATTCAGGGAGAAAAAATTTACTTTTTCCGATATAACCAATTATACCAGCGAATATATGATAGAGGAAGACTTGGATCTTGTGAGTGATGGTATAGTCACAGATAATTTTTATGAAATAATTGGCGGTAAAATATCAACTTTGTTTTTAGATGAAGCACAGGATACCAGTGTATCCCAGTGGAGGATAATTGAGCCCATCGCTAAGGGGTGTGATAATATAATCATTGTAGGGGATGAAAAACAAAGTATTTATTCATGGCGTGGAGGAGACAAGGGGTTATTCCTCAGTTTTGACAGAATCCTAGATGCTGGTGTAGAATCTCTGCCCACAAATTATAGGAGTGAAAAGAAGATAATAGATTTTGTTAACCTGTTTTTTGATCATATTTCTAAAAATCATCACACAAAAAAAGAAGATGACAGGTGGGAATATAAGGAAGTTAAGTGCTGTAAGAAAGATGATAAGGGGTTTGTAGCAGTTATGGTTGACTCTGAGATTCATTCTGAAATTGCAATAGATATCAGGGACAGGTTTGCAGACAGGGGTGCCGGTGGAAATCCCGATTATAGGGGAATAGGGATAGTCGGGAGGAAAAAGAAGGACCTCAGTAAGATAGGAGACAAACTGAAAGAATTGGGAGTGCCGTATATAATGGAAAACAGCCTTTCCATCGTACAGCATCCCTGTATAGAGGAGATTCTGCGATTATTTAATTTCTTTATCCACAATGATTTTATGTCACTGATAGAGTTTTTCAGGAAAACTATCAAAATTGGAGAGGAAGACCTTAAATACCTGCTGAGCAACAGGGAAGATATACTGGGATACTTAGAACTCTCCTCTTCGGTTCCCCTTTCTTTAATAAATAGAGGGGGAGGTATAGATCCTGCCATAGAAGAATTAAATATAAAAGAAAACCTCAGGGTAGAACTGGATAGGATAAAAAAAATCAAAGGACTGTCCTATGAAAAAATGGGAAGAGGCATAGTTGAGGAATATGATTTTGCAGAAACATACAGTGCTACAAGGGATATAAAAAATATTAACTTTTTTCTGGAACTTATGGAGGAATATAAATATCTGTCTGATTTTATGAGTTTTTTGAAGATGAACAGCGACTCCAATGGGTTGAAACAGGTGGGGATATCTGAATTGAATTCTGTGATTTTGATGACGATTCACGGTTCTAAGGGCTTGGACTTTCATACAGAATATATGTTTTTAGCGGATAAAGGATCCGGCTATAAATTAACAGGATATTCAGATAAGGGGATGCAGCATAAAGTTCAGCTGTTGGCTAAATTGGATGAAAATTATGAAAATATAGAAGATTATTTGTTTACGAATTCTATCTACAACGGTGTTATAAAAAAAACAGAGATATATGAGCACAATGAACAAATATTTTTGGATGAGGAGATAAACACCCTCTATGTAGGGATGACCAGACCCCGTGCAAATTTATTTTTATGTATCGAACCCACAAAGACCACTAAAAAGAAAGAGGAGATATTTGTACTAAATAACGATCTCCTGATAACTCCCATTGAAAAATACTTTAATGTAACCAGGGAAGATCTGTTAGATGGCGGAACCCAGATGATCGGTAAATTTATACCCTATGAGGAGAAGTCAGAGGATGACAGCAGGAATGAAAATTTCTGTATAGAACCCAGTCTATACAGAGATGCTGTAGCTCTAAAAGTTTCTGAGAAAACAGAAGAAGAAAAAGATAAAGAAATTTTCCTAGAGCATAGTGTGGAAAAGGAACTGAAGAGAAAAACCGGTCTGGCTATCCATTATTACTTGGAAAATATAGAATACGGCGGGGCTGAGGAGAAAAAAACAGCCAAGCAGCTGACATTAAATAAATACAGTAATATGCTGGGAATTGAGAGGACTCAGGAGATAATTCGCAGGGTGGAGGAGTTTATATCTGACAACCCAGATGTTTTCCACAGAAGGTGGACCATCTTTAAGGAATTGGAACTGGTATCCTATGAAAAAATAGAAAAAGATGGGGAATCTATAAATAAAAGAAGAACCCATATCATAGACAGACTCAACTTGGATGAAAAAGAGAAAGAGATAATTATCTACGACTATAAATCCGGGGTATCTATGGACAGAGAACAATTGGAGAGGTATGAGAGGGTTGTCGGGGAAAAAGTAGGAGAGGAATATAGTATAAAAACTAAATTTTTAAAATTAGGTTAAAATAAAAATAAAAAAAATTGACTTTATATAACTTTTAAGATACTATATAAATAGTAACAGGGGTTAACAAAATTTCATTTGGAAATTGAGTAAGATTCGCTGTATTAAAATTTACGGAGGTAACACACATGTTAAAAGGAACAGTTAAATGGTTTAACGATGATAAAGGATTTGGATTTATTTCTGCTGAAGATGGAAATGACTACTTTGCACATTTCTCTCAAATCAACAAAGAAGGATTCAAGACTTTAAAAGAAGGGGAAGAAGTAACTTTCGAAATCACTGAAGGTGCTAAAGGTCCTCAAGCTTCAAACATCGAAACTGTATAATTATATATATATTTGAAATGTTTAAAAGCAGTAGATTTATCTACTGCTTTTTTTAGTTTTTGAGCAGAATGAAAGAACAATTTTTTATTCCGTTTATTTTCTTTACTAAATTAATAAGGGAATTGAAAAAAAGCACCGAATATGATAAAATGTTATATTGTTTGAAGTGTTTAAAAATTAGGAGGAAGAGATGTTATTAAAAGCAAGTTTGATGATAGTGATTGGAGCATTAATCGGGTGGATAACAAATTATTTTGCAATTAAGATGTTGTTCAGACCGTTGAAAGAGATAAATATATTAGGATTTAGAGTACAGGGACTTATTCCAAAAAGAAAGATGGAGATGGCGGAAAGTATAGCTGATACCATCCAGGAGGAATTGATATCTATGAAGGATATCACTGCAAATATCGGGGATATAGAATTAGGAGAAGAGATCGACTTAATCGTAGACAGAATTGTAGAGGATAAATTAGAAAAACAAGTGTTGGCAAAAATTCCAATGGCCAGCTTATTTATAACAGACAGTATGATACTGAAGATCAAAGGTCATATAAAAGATGCCATCGATGAGAATAAAGATGAATTTTTTACAGTGCTGATACAAAAAATGGAAGACAGTGTAGACATGAAGAATATAATTATTGAGAAAATTGAAAACTTTGAATTGGATGAATTGGAAAAGATGGTATATAGAATAGCAAACAATGAATTGAAGCATATCGAGGTCATAGGGGCAATCTTAGGAGCTGTAATAGGCGGGATACAATTTGCGATAAGCTTATATATCTAAAAAGAAAAAGCGTTAGCCACCAATAAATACCAAGATTTATAAATTTAAAAAATAGAACGCTGATGCTCGTGTCATCCGTGTCCTATGGTTTTGTTTTTTAGTTTAGATATGTGCAATTAGTGACAAAAAATGTTTTGGATTGTAAGTGATTAAAGGAGTTATAGATGGATGAAAGACTGTTATCGGCAGCTGAGTTTGGCGGTGAAATAGAAGTACAAAGAAATCTAAGACCTAAAACTTTGAATGAATATATAGGTCAAGACAGGTTAAAGGAAAAATTAGAAATATTTATGACTGCTTCTAAAAATCGGGATGAATCTATGGATCACACCCTTTTATATGGGCCGCCGGGATTAGGAAAAACTACTTTAGCAGGAGTTATAGCTACAGAGATGGGAACTAATCTAAAGGTAACATCTGGACCTGTTCTGGATAAAGCAGGGGACTTGGCAGCAATTTTGACATCTTTAGACGAACAGGACATCCTGTTTATCGATGAAATTCATAGGTTGAATACATCGGTGGAGGAGATCCTCTACCCGGCTATGGAAGACCGTGAGATCGATATTATAATCGGTAAGGGGCCTACAGCAAGATCTATCAGGATAGAACTGCCTAATTTCACACTGATAGGAGCCACAACCAGAGCAGGGTTGCTCAGTGCTCCTTTGAGGGACAGGTTTGGTCTGGTTCATAGGATGGATTACTATTCTACCGAGGATCTTTTGAAGATCATCATGAGGGGAGCTAATATCCTGGAAGTCGGGATAGAATCTGAGGGAGCTTTGGAAATAGCTCTTAGAAGTCGTGGTACACCCAGGATAGCCAACAGATTTTTAAAAAGAGTTCGTGACTATGCTGAGATTCGCGGAGACGGGATAATAACTTTAAAAATAGCCAAAGAAGCTTTGAGTCTGCTTGGAGTCGATGACTATGGATTGGATGAATTAGATCGTGAAATCATCCTGGCTATCATAGATAACTATGGTGGCGGACCGGTAGGAATAGAAACACTGGCTCTTCTGTTGGGAGAGGACAGAAGAACTCTGGAGGAGATCTATGAACCCTATCTGGTAAAGATTGGATTTATAAAAAGAACCCACAGGGGAAGGGTTGTGACCCCAAAAGCATATAAGCATTTTAATAAAAAAGAAAAAACGGAGGAAAACCTATGAAGATAAGCACAAGGATAAGATATGGGCTAAGAGCCGTTATAAATATAGCAGAAGGAAATTTAAATGAAAATAGACTGGTAAGGATAAAGGAGATATCCCAGGATCAAAATATATCGGTTCAATATTTGGAGCAAATTTTATTCAAATTAAAGAAAAGAGATATAATCAAAGGGAAAAGGGGACCTAATGGCGGGTATAAGATTACCAGAGATCCTGAGAATATTACAGTACTTGAACTCTATGAAATTTTAGATGAAGAGGTAAAGGTAGTGGACTGCAATGAGGGAGTCAATAAAAAATGTATCAAAGAAGATTGTAGAACCAGCTGCCTGTGGTCCCAATTAGATAATGCACTAAAAGATATTTTGGGGAAAACTACTTTGGCAGACCTAATGAAAAACAAGGACATGGTATAGTCCATGATAAGTGTAGTTGTCGAAAAAGAAAATATAAAGGGAAATATAGTTGAAATAAAGGATAAAAAAGATATAAATCACCTGAAAAATTCATTTCGTATGAATGTAGGAGATGAAATCAGGGTTGTTGATGGTGAAAAAGAGTATAGGTGTGAGATACTTTCCCTGGATAAAAAAGAGATTTTAGGAGAGATAAGGGAAGTTTTAGAGGATAATTATTCAACTTCTGTAAAGGTGGATATAGCCTTAGGATTATTAAAAAATGATAAGATGGATCTGTCTATACAAAAATTGACCGAGATAGGAATAAATAAAATTATTCCTATGAAAACTAAAAGAACAGTTGTAAAAGTAAAGGAAAAAAAAGATAAATGGGTTGTAGTATCTACAGAAGCATTGAAACAGTGCCAGGGAGTAAGGAAAGTAGAGATAGCTGAACCTACTAATTTAAAGGAAATTAATTATGGTGAATATGATCTGGTATTTTTACCCTACGAGGGAGCCGACGGGAATAAGATAACCAACTATAATGGGTTGGATAAGTTAAAAAAAATCTTGTACCTTATAGGTCCGGAGGGCGGATTTGATGATTCAGAGGTAGAGTTTTTGCGTGGGAAGGGTGTAAAAATAATCTCCCTGGGAAGAAGAATACTGAGAGCAGAGACAGCAGCTATAGTAGCAGGAGGAGTAATTTTAAATGAAATTTGGTAAGAAAGTAGCTTTTTATACTCTGGGATGTAAGGTCAATCAATATGAGACTGAGAGTATAAAAAAACAGTTTTTAGAAGAAGGATATGAAGAGGTAAATTTTGAAGAGAAATCAGATTATTATATAGTAAATTCCTGTACTGTAACCAGTATAGCTGATAAAAAAACCAGGAATATATTGAGTCGTGCCAAAAAGTTAAGTAAAGATTCTGTGGTTATAATAACAGGATGTTATGCCCAGACCGATGGTGAGAGTCTGCTGGAAAAAGACTATGTTGATTATGTTGTAGGAAATACCAATAAAGGTGATATTTTAAAGCTGGTAAGATCCATAGAGGATAAAAAAGAGATAGAAAAAGTAGTTTCTCATAATATATTTGACGATCATGAATATAGTGAATTGGAATTTGCTACTATGAGAGAGATGAGCAGAGCCTACGTAAAGATCCAAGATGGATGTAATGAATTTTGTTCTTATTGTAAGATTCCCTTTGCCAGAGGCAGAAGCAGAAGCAGGAAATTGGATAGTATCTTAACCGAGATAAAAATATTGACCGGTGAAGGGTATAAGGAGATTATCTTGATCGGTATAAATATGGGTGTCTATGGTGAAGATTTAGAAGAGGGGAAAAACTTTGAAGACCTATTGGAAGCAGTTACTGCAATAGATGGTGTAGAGAGGGTAAGACTGGGATCTATCTATCCGGATAAGATAAATGACAGGTTTATAGATATTATGGCAAACAACTCTAAAATGATGCCCCACCTGCACATTTCCCTGCAATCTTGTGACGATGAAGTACTGGGATTGATGAAGAGGAAATATGGAACGGATCTCATAAAAGATAAATTATTAGGATTGAAGGAAAAAGTAAAAGATCTGGAGTTTACCGCAGATGTAATTGTAGGATTTCCGCAGGAAAAAGATGATAATTTTAAAAATACTTATAACCTGATAGGGGAAATTGGATTTTCAAATCTGCATATCTTCCCGTATTCTGACAGAGAAAATACTGCAGCCAGTAAATTATCTGGGAAGGTAGATGGCAGCCACAAGAAAAACAGGGCTAAAAAACTGGAAGGTTTAAGAAAAGAGATGGAACAGTTATCTAAAGAAAAAAATATCGGGAAGAAAACTAAGGTATTGGTGGAAACTATAAAAGATGGATATGCTTATGGATATACAGAGAACTATCACAGGATAAAAATGGAAGATTCTGGATATAAAGTAAGTGAGATAGTAGAGGTAGAAATATATTTAGAAGAGGGGAAACTTTATGGCAAAGAGACAGAAAAAATCTAAATTACTCAGTATTATAATATTCCTTGTGATAACTCTAATAGGGTTATTATATATGAATATTAGTAGTAACAACAAAAGGATAATAGACCTTCCGAGATATATGGTTATAGGAAAAGAAAATGTGTTTGTTGTATACGAGGATAAATTATCACTGAGTATACCCTTTGATATCCAGCTGGACGGGGACAAGACCATAGCAGATTTGGATAAAGTAGGAAACTATCGTGGTATTATGGATGGGATAAATGAATTGTTACCGGAAAAAGTTGATACTTTTGAAGTGGTAAAAAAAGGTGAAGTTAGATTAAATGTAGCTTATAAATACAATGTTCCGGAAGTTATGATAGAGGATAAAAGATATGTATTGACTTCTAACTTAAACTCATTATTCATGAAAAAATATTATAAATCTAACGGTGAAACCGCAGAAAATGTAATAGTGGATGTGTTGAACGGTAATGGGAAATCTGGTTATGCAGGTAGAACAGGAAAGAAGATAGAGGAAGCTCTTTCGTATAAATATAATGCTGCAAACTATGAAAGAGACAGTGAGTACAGTTATATAATCAATAAAGACTTACAAACCAATCAAATAGAAGCTTTGGTTATGAGTTTAGATGAAAAATATATTAAAATAAAATCAGAATTGGATCTGCCGACTCTGGCTAATGCTGTGATAATTTTAGGAAAAGAGGAAAATATACAAACTAAAATTAATATTCATGGTGCAGATAAAGTAACTGTAAATGCTAAAAATCTCCTTGTAAAAAACGGATATAAAAACATCTCTACAGGGACTGAAAAAGGGAACCTGACTGTAGTGGACTACAGAGCAGAAGACTACTATATAGCCTATAAGATAGCTAAAAAATTGGGGATACAAAATATGGTAGAAAGTAACAATGGAGAAAATAACATAATAAATGTCTATATAAAAGAATAGGGGGAGCTATGTTAGAGAAATTGGAAAAGATAGTGGAGGCTATTGAGAGTAAGAAAGGACAAGAGCTGATCATCCTTGATTTTCAAGGAAAAAATTCTCTATGTGATTACGCTGTAATATGTACAGGATCATCTAACAGAAATATAAGGGCTATATCAGAGGAAGTAGAATCTAGATTAATGGAATTGGATGAAAGAAGACTGCATATAGAGGGGCAGGATGAAGCCCACTGGATATTGATCGATGGGGATGATGTAATAATTCATGTTTTAGATCAGCATACGAGAGATCTATATAGACTAGAGGAGTTATGGGGATATGCTAATGTAGTGTTTCCTGAATTAGATGTTTAATTTTTTTATTCTGATTTTTATTTTTTTAGAAAATTCTTTGGTGGTAACCTTTCCTTATAACATAATAGCTCTACCTTATTTAACATATTTAGCTTATAAAAGAGGTAAAAACGGGATATTTGAAGTTATATTAATTTGCATAATAATATCTAAGGACAAAAATATTTTGGTAGAACTGGGGATTGTTTTTGTGATTATATTTGTAGTAAGTTATTTTTTGTCTAAGGTATTAGGATACGAGAAGATAAATATAATTTATTATAGTTTGATACAATTCATTATATATGGGACATATTTATATATAAAATTACCATATTTTTATCTCTATCAGGGGGTAATCATGTTTGGTGGATATCTGCTGCTTAATTATAGTTTTATAAAAAAATTAAGGAAAAATATATGAAATTAAAAAGAAAAATGCTGTCAGTGAAGTTGAAAAGGTCGGAAAAAGGAAGGGGAGAAAACTTCCTCATAATAGTTGCAATAATATATAGTTTGATCTTTGCACGACTTTTTTTTATGCAGATAGTAAAGGTAGAAAAATATAAAAAAATGTCCAATAAAAATAGTATTAAAGTAAAGAGAGTAAACGGTTATCGTGGTAAAATATATGATTCAAATGGTGAACTCCTGGTAAACAATGAAGCTGGCTACAGACTGGTTTATCTAAACGAAAGAAAGTATGATGAAAAAAAATTAGATGAGATGTCAAAACTTTTGGGATACGATAAAAAAACAATAGAGAAGAGGATAAAGTATGGGGAAATCTATAATTATACTCGAGAAAATGTTATTTTTGATGATATATCCAAAGAAAAAGCCCACAAGATAATAGAAAAAAATTCAGATTTTTCATATTTAGAAGTTCAGATTTATTCTAAAAGAAAATATCTGAATGAGTCCTTGGGATCTCATATTTTGGGATATGTAAGAAATGTTTCCTCAGATGAATATGAAAAAATGAAGGACAGCGGGTATAAAAAAGATGATATAATAGGGAAACAGGGGATTGAAAAGCAATATGAATCCTATCTCAGAGGAGAAAATGGTTACAGGTATATCGAGGTAAATGCACATAACAGGTTTGTTAAAACCTTAGAAGAAAAAAAGCCTAAAATGGGAGATGATATCTATCTTACTGTGGACTTTGATCTTCAGCAGAAAATAACTGATTATATGAATATGAAAAAAATGAAGGGTGCCTTCGTGGCTATAGAACCAAAAACAGGCAGGATAATAACCATGGCAAGTAATCCCGAATATCCACTGAACACCATAATTTCTAAGATGACAACTAAGGAATGGGACGATATTATGTTTAACAAAGACAGGCCTTTAGAAAATAGAGCCATAACAGGAAGATATCCGCCAGGTTCAATATTTAAAGCTTTATCAGCGTTAGCTTTTTTGGAGGAAGGATTGAACCCCAAAGAGACATTTTTTGATCCCGGGTATTACCAGATAGGTAAGTGGAAGTGGAGAAGCTGGAAAAGAGAGGGACATGGGTATACAGACCTGACCAAATCTTTGGTAGAATCTGTAAACTACTATTACTATAGAGCAGCAGATAAATACGGAAGGCAGAAGATGCTAGAGGTAGCAGATGCTTTCGGAATAGGGAAAAAAACAGGAGTCGATATACCAGGAGAAAAGCCTGGCCTCCTGCCGGATAATGACTGGAAAAAGAAAAGATTAAAGGAACCTTGGTATACAGGGGACTCTATAAATCTGTCAATAGGACAGGGGTACCTGTTGGTAACCCCCCTTCAAATGGCAAAAGCTTATTCGATATTAGCTAATAAAGGGTATACTTATACTCCTCATTTAGTTGAAAAAATAGTAACGGAAGAAGGAAAAATAAAGGAAATAAAAGGTGAGAGGGAGGAAGTAAAGTACAATAAAAGGTATATGGAAGAGATAAAAGAAGCCTTGGTACAAACTGTAGAAGCTAAAGATGGAACGGCAAAAAGATTGAGGACAAATGGAGTAAGGGTGGCTGCTAAAACAGGATCAGCTCAAAACTCAAAATACAAGGAACCTCATTCTTGGGTTTCAGGATATTTTCCAGCTGACAAACCGGAAATAGCGTTTACAGCTTTTATAGAGGGCGGAGGTTCTGGAGGTAAAGATGCAGCCGAAGTAGCCAAAGTCTTTATAGATGCTTATTTAGAAAAGGGAAAAGTAGCGGAAGAAAATAGTGAAAGAAAATAGTGAAAGAAAATAAGGATAAATGAAGGTTACTCTTAATTAAGGGAGTTATGTTATTGTTAAATTTTTAAGGGAAGGTAAAGAAGGCTTCCCTTAAAAATTAAGGAGGAGAAAAATGAATACAACGGAAAAGGTAGAGACAACTACATCTTTATCTGATAATCCTGTAAAAAGAGTCAAAAGTTTTTTTAAAAGACCTAAAAAAACTGATGTTGAGACTGTGGAAAAATCAGAAAAACTAAAAAAATTAGAAAAACTAGAAAAACTAGGAACTGTAGAAGTGAAAAAAGATGCAGTAGCTAAAGATTCGATAAAAGATATAAAACATAGAAAGAAGGTTCATAAGGGACCTAAAAAAATAGTTCCAAATGACACAGATGCTCCTAAATCCAATAAAAAAGAGGAAAAATTATTTGTTATACCTCTAGGTGGTTTAGATGAGATAGGAAAAAATATGACCTTATTTCAATACAGGGATGAGATCGTAATAGTAGATGCAGGGATAGCCTTTCCAGATGAAGCACTGCCGGGAATAGATGTAGTAATTCCTGATTATAGCTATATAGCAAGCAATAAGGATAAGGTAAAAGCGTTGTTAATTACCCATGGTCATGAGGATCATATCGGCGGGACACCATACCTTTACCAGACTATAGATCATAATGTACCTATGTATGGCGGGAAATTAGCATTAGCTCTGGCAAAATCAAAGTTTGAAAAATCATCTTTTGGTAACTTTACACCTAAGATGAAGGAAGCTCGTGGAAGAAGCAGATTTAAGATAGGAAAATATTTTGAAGTAGAATTCATAAGTGTAACTCACAGTATAGCAGATGCATATGCCATTTGTATAAAAACACCGGCTGGAAAAGTAATCCATACAGGAGATTTTAAAATAGACTTAACACCGGTAGATGGTGATGGATTAGATTTCAGCAGATTTGCCAGATTGGGAGATGAAGGGGTAGACCTGTTACTTTCAGACAGTACAAACGCGGAATTAGAGGGATATACTCCATCTGAAAGAAGTGTAGGAGAATCTATAAGAAAAGAGTTTGAAAAAGCCAGTGGAAGGGTAATCATAGCTTCTTTTGCATCTCATATATACAGACTTCAGCAAATTGTAAACGAAGCCCACAGAGTTAACAGAAAGATAGCCGTAGAGGGAAGAAGTATGGTAAAAGTCTTTGATATAGCTTCTAAACTGGGATATTTAAAGTTACCAGAGGGAATAATGGTCAGTCTAAAGCAGATTGAAAAATTACCAGATGAGAAAGCAGTGCTGCTATGTACCGGAACCCAGGGAGAGCCCTTGGCAGCTCTATCAAGAATTGCTAAAAATATGCATAAACATATTAAGATTAGAAAAGGCGATACAGTAATAATATCTGCAACTCCAATTCCTGGAAATGAGAGAGCAGTTTATAACAATATAAATAACCTGTTAAAAAATGATGCAGATGTTGTATTCAAAAAAATAGCCGGTATCCATGTATCTGGACACGGAAGTCAGGATGAGCAGAAGCTGATGTTAAACCTGGTTAGACCTAAAAACTTTATGCCTGTGCATGGGGACTATAAGATGTTGATAGCCCATAAGAAAACAGGGATGGAAACAGGAATACCGGAAGATAGAATAATTATAGCTACAAATGGAAGCAGGGTAGAGGTAACAAAATCTTATGCTAAATTAGCAGGGAAGGTAACTTCTGGAATAACACTGGTAGATGGATTAGGTGTAGGAGATATCGGTAAGGTAGTCCTTAGAGACAGGCAGCAGCTGGCTGAAGATGGTGTGGTAATAATAGTGCTTACTATTGATAAAACAAGCGGTAAATTATTAGCAGGACCAGACGTAGTTACCAGAGGATTTGTTTACTCTAAAGATGCAGATATCATGATTAATGAAGCCAAGGGAATCATCAGGGAAAAAATAGTAGCTCTAAAAGAAGAGGATGCTAAAAATTGGTCGACGTTAAAAGGTATAACAAAAGATACAGCCAATAAATTTTTCTATGAAAAGATCAAGAGATCACCGATCATCCTACCGATAGTAATGGAAGTATAGAAGTATAGTAGAAGCAATTTGAAAAAGAAAAAGAAAAGTTTTTAACTTATCTATTTAAAATATTAGTTTCGCCAAAGGCGACAAGAGGAGAAAAAAAGAATGAAATTAACAAGTAAAAAAAGAGCATATTTAAGAAAAGCAGCACATGACATGTCACCATTAGTAAGAGTAGGAAAAGACGGATTTAGTGAAAATATAGTAAAAAGTATATTGGATGCAATCGAAAAGAGAGAGTTAATCAAAGTAAAAATATTACAAAACGCAGAGGTAGACAAGAAAGAGTTAGCAGCTGAATTAGCTGAAAAAAGTGGTTGTGAAGTAGTAGGAATCACAGGTAGAATAATAACTTTATACAAAGAAAATAAGGATCATCCAGTAGTATCTGAAGATCTGAGAAGAATATAACTAAAAAAGTTTAATTAGGGGTTTTACATGGATAAAAAAAAGCTGATAGAGGGGTTAACAATTAAATCTAATGAAATTAGAAAAATAATAATTGAAACAGTGAGTAAAAATGGCGGGCATATAGGTCCTAATTTAGGAGTTGTGGAGTTAACCCTGGCAATCCATAGTATTTTTAACTCACCTAAGGATAAAATATTATTTGATGTTGGACATCAATCCTATGTACATAAATTACTGACTGGGAGAAAAGATAAATTTTCTACCCTTCGTCAAAGGCATGGGATAGGACCATTTACAGACAGGGCTGAATCCCCCCATGACCACTTTATATCCGGTCATGCAGGGTCAGCACTTTCAGCAGGATTTGGGATAGCAACAGCTGACAAGGGAAATAAGGTCATAGTAGTTATAGGTGACGCATCTATAGCTAATGGTCACTCCTTGGAAGCACTGAATAATATGGATGGAAAGTGTGAAAATCTTATAGTTATTTTAAATGACAATGAGATGTCTATAGGAAACAATGTGGGAGCACTTTCAAAATTTTTTAGCCGTGTGATGGGCAGTAAATTTTATTTGGACTTAAAAGATGAAGTTGAAGGAATGGTTAGGCGCGGGAAAATTGGAAATAAGATAGCTGATATAATTGGCAGGGTGGAACACGGGGTGAAAACCATGGTTGCTCCTGTCAGTATGTCTGAATTTTTAGGATTTAAATATGTAGGACCAGTGGACGGGCATAGCTTTGAGGAGCTGTTGCCGGCACTGGAAAAAGCTAAAAACTTAAAGGGTCCTATATTTTTACATATAAAGACCCACAAAGGGAAGGGTTATCTTCCTGCAGAGAAAAACCCGGAAAAATTTCACGGGATCTCTCCCTTTGATATAAAATCAGGGGAAACTCCCAAAGGTGAAGTATCTTATTCTAAGATATTTGGAGATAAGTTAGTTGAGATGGGGGAAAATAATAGTGATATCTATGCCCTGTGTTGCGGAATGGTCAAAGGAACTGGATTATCCGGTTACTTTGATAAGTTTAAAGAAAGATCCTATGATATGGGGATAGCTGAAGGACATACAGTAACATTTGCAGGTGGACTGGCTACCCAGGGGAAAATACCCTATGTAGCTATCTATTCGACTTTTTTACAGCGTGCCTATGGTCAGCTTATCC
The DNA here is from genome assembly GCF_003391055.1 of Psychrilyobacter piezotolerans. Taxonomy (NCBI): domain Bacteria; kingdom Fusobacteriati; phylum Fusobacteriota; class Fusobacteriia; order Fusobacteriales; family Fusobacteriaceae; genus Psychrilyobacter; species Psychrilyobacter piezotolerans. The sequence continues at coordinate 282,145 of NZ_QUAJ01000001.1, read as the reverse complement.
ATGACATATCTATTCAAAACCTGTCGGTGAACTTCATATTAGACAGGGCAGGAATAGTAGGAGAGGACGGGAAAACTCATCAGGGATTATATGATATACCATACCTGCTGACAATTCCAAATATAAATATATTGGCTCCTACAACTAAAAAAGAGCTGGAAGAAATTTTGGAATTTTCATCGACCTATAAAGACGGGCCACTTAGCATTAGGATCCCCAGAGACAGTGCTTGGGATTATAACTCTTCTGCATTTGAATTCGGAAAATGGAAAGAGATTGAAAAAGGTAATGATACTTTGATATTAGCCGTTGGAAGTATGGTAAAAGAAGTGGTAAATATTGCGGAAGAATTAAAAACTAGAGGTATTTCTCCTACTATAGTGGGGGTATCGAGTATCAGACCTTTAGATGAGGAATATATAGAAGAAAATTTTAAAAAATACAAAAACATAATAACGTTGGAAGAAGGTCGGATAAAAAGTGGCTTCGGAAGTTTTCTCTTGGAGATGACAAATTCTATGAATATCTACAGGAAAATATTTAGATTGGGAATAGAGTGTGATTTTATACCTCACGGGAAAAGGGGAGAACTTTTAGAAGAATTTGGACTCAGGGGGAGACCTCTTGTGAATGATATTGAAAGGTGTATAAATGCAAAATATTAATAAAAAAGCAAAAGAATATATAAACATATTGTTGGGATTTCCGGTAATAGGTCAACTGAAAGAAATGGAAGATTTAGGAGTTTCAGTAACAACTCATACCTATGATGTTTTGGAGATTGCCATAAGAGATCTAAAAAAATCTTATCGTAATCTAAAAAGAGCAGGAGAAGAACTGGACCTGTTTGCCATGCTTGTAGGAATAATAATCCATGATACTTCAAAAGCAAGTTTGAGGGCAGGAGGAGATTCTATTTTATCCCATAGCCAGGTGATGCTGAAAAAACCTGATAGGATAAGGAAGGAAGCCACAGGTATACTAAAGAAGATGGAAGAGGAAACAGGCCTGGTCTTAGATGCCAATACCGAGAGAAAGATAGTTCATATTGTCCTATCTCATCATGGCAGGTGGGGGAGAGTTACTCCTAGTACTAAGGAAGCTCTTATGGTACATAAAGCTGATGAATACTCTGCAAAATACCATAGGATAAATCCAATAGGTGCGGATAAGATCGTAGAATTAATGGCTAAAGGTCATAGTTTGGACGATATTAAAGAAAAGCTGGATTGTACCAGTGGTATTATAAAAGACAGACTTAAAAGAGCAAAGGTAGAGCTAAAATTAAAAACAAACAAACAGCTGCTTAGTTATTATAATGCCAACAAAAAAATAGTTATCGGGGATGAATTCTTCATAAAAAGAATCACCGAGACAGAGGAATTGATTAGAAAAGTCGATAAAATAGGGTTTGAAACACTGGTAAAACAATGTGAATTATTCAATCATTTTAACGACAATCAAATATTTGATAGAGGACTGTAGAAGGGGTTATAGATGAAAGAGAGATTGGATGTACTTTTGGTACAGCAGGGTTTTTTTGAAACTAGGGAAAGAGCTAAAAGAGCTATTATGGCAGGAGTTGTAATAGTGGCTGACAAAAAGATAGAAAAAGCAGGAACCACGATAAAATGGACCGATGAACTTCCTGAAATCAGGATCAAAGGGGAAGTTTTGAAATATGTCAGTCGTGGAGGGTTAAAATTAGAAAAGGCTATAAAAATATGGGATCTTGATTTTTCAGGGAAAAAAATACTGGATGTAGGAGCCTCTACAGGCGGATTTACAGATTGTGCACTGCAAAATGGTGCAGCTTTTGCCTATTCAATGGATGTAGGAACCAATCAATTAGATTGGAAACTCCGTAATCATGAGCAGGTAAAATCTATCGAGGGAACGCATATAAAAGATCTTACTTTAGAAGATATTGATAATAGTGAAATAGATTTTATTGTGATGGATGTGTCCTTTATCTCTATAACCAAGGTAATTCCCCACCTGATTAAATTTATGAATGAAGATACTAAATTAATGGCTTTAATCAAGCCGCAATTTGAGGTAGGACGTGAAAATATTGAAAAAGGCGGGATAGTAAAAGACCCTAAAAAGCACAAGATGGCCATAGATATGGTAGTAGAAAGTGCAAATGAATATGGAGTGAAATTACATCAATTGGACTTTTCTCCTATAACAGGCGGAAAGGGAAATATAGAATATATCTCATTATTTTCATTGGCAGAGACTAAAAACATTGTGGATATAGATAAAGTTGTAGAAGAGAGTAGAACATTAAGATAAAAAAATAAAGAAGGAGAAAATATGTTATATATTGTAGCAACTCCAATAGGTAACCTAGAGGATATGACTTATAGAGGGGTAAGAATTCTAAAAGAGGCGGATTATATATTTGCGGAAGATACTAGGGTGACTAAAAAATTATTAAATCATTTTGAGATTGAAAATATAGTATACAGATATGATGAACATACCAAGGGTCATCAGGTACAGAATATTATAAACTTACTTTTAGAGGGAAAGGATATAGCACTGGTTACAGATGCCGGGACACCTTGTATTTCGGATCCTGGATATGAAGTAGTGGATGCTGCTCTGAATAGTGATATAAAAGTAGTTCCTGTGGCAGGTGTAAGTGCACTTACGGCCGCCGCTTCAGTAGCCGGGATATCTATGAAAAGGATTGCTTTTGAAGGGTTTTTACCCAAGAAAAAAGGAAGACAAACTCTATTAAAAGACTTAGCTAAAGAGGAGAGGGTAGTTGTATTATACGAATCTCCCCATAGAATCTTAAAAACCCTGAAGGAAGTCAATGAATATTTTGGAGACAGATATGTAATCATAGTTAGAGAGATTACAAAGATGTATGAGGAAATAATCAGAGGTAAAACTTCGGAATTAATTGAAAGATTGGAAGCCAACCCCATAAAAGGGGAAATAGTCCTTTTGATAAAGGAAGCAGAAGTGACTAAGAAAAAAGAAAAGGTAAATAAATATGCAAGAGACTAGGAAAGAAGAGTAATTTAACTCCTTCCTTGTTGTCGTTTTCGCGAGGTCACGAATATAAAAAAATTCTTATAGTTAAAAAGAATTTCTTTAATGTGAAATCAGAGAAAACTATCGCTAATATATTTGGCTTTGGTTTCTTTTTGACATCGTAATTTTCTTGTAACTATAAGAAAATTTCGTACTCGTCAATCGAGAAACTATAAGAAAGAAGAGTTAGTAAAAAATAAATTTAGAAAGGATAAACAATTATGTCAATGACAAAAATAAACTGGTATCCTGGTCATATGAAAAAGACCAAGGAAATGATAGTTGAGAATATGAAGATAATAGATATCGTGTTAGATATCGTAGATGCTAGAATTCCACTTTCAAGCAGAAATCCAGAAATAGCAACATTTGCAAAAGGGAAAAAAAGAATAGTTCTCCTAAATAAGGCCGACTTAGTAGAAAAATATGAATTAGCATATTGGATAAATTATTTTGAGGAAAATGATTTAGCTGATCATGTATTGGAGATCTCAGCTGAAACTGGATACAATATGAAAGCTTTATTTGAGATAATAGATGAGGTAGCTAAGGAAAAATCAGAAAAAATGAAGAAAAAAGGTCTGAGAAAGGTTCAAACAAGACTTATGATTGCCGGTATTCCAAATGTTGGAAAATCTAAATTGATCAATAGAATCGTGGGTAAAAAAATAACCGGTGTAGGAAATAAACCAGGATTTACCAGGGGTAAACAATGGGTTAGAATAAAAGAGGGATTGGAGTTACTGGATACTCCCGGAATCTTATGGCCTAAATTTGAGGACCAGAGAATCGGATATAACTTAGCAATAGCAGGGGCTATAAAAGATGAGATCTTACCTATTGAAGAAGTAGCCAGCCTGCTTATAAAAAAAATGATTAGGTATAAAAAATCGAAAGTTCTTCAGGAAAAATATAAGTTGACAGATGAAGATATGCAGGAGATCCCTGAGATTATTTTAGATAGAATTGCCCTTAGAATGAGAATGATCTTGAGCGGAGACAGGGTAAATACAAAACAGGCAGCCTTGACCTTATTGCGTGATTATAGAGCAAAAAAATTAGGTAAATTTGGCTTAGACAAGGATATGTCTGAATAGGAGATTTTTATATGAATGATATTAAATCAAAAATAAAATTAAATATGGAATTGACTGAAAAAATACTGGTAAATTTTATCAGAGAAGAGGTTAGAAGTGCTGGATTTGAAAAGGTGGTCTTAGGATTATCTGGAGGAATAGATTCAGCCATAGTAGCTTTCTTAGCTGTAAAAGCACTGGGACCTGAAAATGTATTGGGGATAATGATGCCCTATAAATCTTCTAGTCGTGAGAGTTTAGAAGATGCCCAAAGGGTGGTAGAAGCTACCGGGATGAGAGTTAAAAAGATAGAGATTACAGATATGGTAGATGCATATTTTGCCAAAGAACCTGATATTTCAGACCTGAGAAAGGGAAATAAGATGGCCCGTGAAAGGATGACCATCCTGTATGATTATTCAGCCAAGGAGAAATCATTGGTCTTGGGTACTTCTAATAAGACCGAAATTTTACTGGGATACAGTACCCAGTGGGGGGATTCAGCATCAGCAATCAACCCCATAGGTGACCTGTTAAAAACCCAGGTTTGGGAACTCTCTGAATACATGGGTATTCCAAAGGAAGTTATCGAGAAAAAACCAAGTGCTGACCTTTGGGAAGGGCAGTCCGATGAGGATGAATTAGGATTTTCATACTTTTTAGCTGACGAGATCATTAATTTATTGGTGGATGAAAGGTATACAAAGGAGGAGATCTTGGAAAAAGGTTACTCTGAAAAAACTGTAGATTCCATCCTTTGGAGGATAAAAACCAATCAATATAAGAGAAAACTGCCTCTCATAGCTAAAATATCTAATAGAACTATGGAAAGAGAATTTAGATACCCAAGAGACTGGGGGATATAACCAGACTCTTTTTTCTGGTTTATATAAGGTAGATAAAAAAAGTTAAGAGGTAGACTACCCGGTTAGTCTATCTCTTATCTCATATTTGATGTTTATTAAATTTGGCAGCACTATTAGAGGTTTTAAATCTGTGACAGAAAAAGAAAAAAAGAAAAAAAGGAGTGAAGGCTGATGTTAATTAACAAGAAAAAATTTGATTTTGAAAATAAAACTTATACCATGGGAATACTGAACCTTACTCCTGATTCGTTTTCAGATGGCGGATCATATACCGATCTGGAAACTGCCATAAAAAGAGCAAAGAAGATGGTGGAAGAGGGAGTGGACATAATCGATGTAGGAGCTGAATCTACCAGACCTGGAGCTGAGTATATAGAGGAAGAGGAAGAGCTGAGACGAATAGTTCCTGTAGTAAAAAGACTGGTCGGTGAGGTGGATGTTCCCATATCTATCGATACATATAAATCTCGTGTAGCTGAGGAATGCATCAAAGCAGGAGCACACATTATAAATGATATAAAAGGATTGAAAGGGGACCCCAATATGGCTGAAGTAATAGCGAAATATGGGGTTCCTGTTATAATTATGCATATCCAGGGGAACCCTAAAAATATGCAGAAAAACCCTGAATATGATAATATAATAGAAGATATCAAGGGGAGTCTGGGAGAAAGTATAGATATTGCTGTTAAAGCGGGAGTATCACCTGAAAAGATAATATTAGATCCAGGAATTGGGTTTGGTAAAACCTTTGAAAATAACCTGGAAATCATAAAAAAATTATGTGAATTTAAAAAACTGGAGTATCCTATATTAATAGGTGCTTCCCGAAAAGGATTTATTGGAGACATATTAGGAACCTCTCCCTTGGATAGATTGGAAGGGAATCTGGCCGTTGCAGTGATATCAGCTTATAATGGTGCTTCTATAATAAGGGTTCATGAGGTGAGGGAAACAGTGAGAGCATTAAAGATGACAGATGCTGTAAAAAATAAATAAAAAAAAGATTTTGAATTTGTTTTTTTACCTTTTTTTATTATTAATTACCAATTATCAAATATCAATTTCGCCGTAGGCGACAGGGGGAACTATGAAGGGTGAAGATCAATTAAAGCAGGAATTAGATGACTTTAAAAAAGAAAAAGACAGGATAAGTAATATAGTTGGCCAGATTGGCGGGAGTAAGGGAAATTCAAATAATAATTTAATAAATATAGCTTTCTTTGGGATATTATTTGCACTTATTATTTTTGGGGGAGTACTAAAAAAAATCTCCTTGGAAATTGAGATAGCAGCAGCGATATTGCTGGTTGTATTAAAGATCGCCTGGATGGTCCATGAGGCACAAAAAGTCAGCCATTTCCAATTCTGGATCCTAAATTCTCTGGAATTTAGAATCAATGAAATGAATAAAAAAGTAAGAAATATTGAAAAAACCTTAAAAAAAATGGAAGATAACGGTGCTTCGAAAGTGGACGAAGAAAAAACGGACATATAAATTATACTAGAAGGCAGGTAAACATGGGAAATAATGTGATATTTAAGGGATCTAATGGCAAGCTGGTAATAATATTAAATCCTGCAATTCCATTTCAGGAACTAAAGGATCACTTATTGAAAAAACTAAAGCAATCCAGGCAATTATTCATGGGGTATGAAGCTGTTATTGAATTTAAAGGCAGAGAGATAGATGAAGAGGAAGAATTAGAATTATTGAATATTATAGATGAAACAGTTGATATGAATATTTTATTTGTAACCGATAGGGAAACTTTACCTTTAAAAGAGGTTGAAAAGATGACTAGTATAGTAAAGGAAGGGATAACAAAATTTCATTTAGGAACACTTCGGTCCGGAGAAATTTTAGAATATCCTGGAAATATAGTGATCTTAGGGGATGTTAATCCGGGTTCTATTGTTAAAGCCGAAGGGAATATAATAGTCATGGGAACTCTAAATGGCGTGGCTCATGCTGGAATAAAGGGAAACGATGAGGCATTCATTGTAGCCTCTAATATGAATCCATTTCAACTGAAGATAGATGAAGTTTTATTTAAAAATTACAGCAGCAATATATTGTTTCGCAGTAAACAAATTATGCGAAATAAAAATAATATAGCTTATTTAAGAAATAATATATTGATAATAGATAAATTAACAAGAAAATCACTGAAAAATATTGTCACAACTTAGGAGGAACTCAGATATGGGAAAAGTATATGTGGTTACATCTGGAAAAGGCGGAGTAGGAAAAACAACAACAACAGCCAACCTAGGAGTTGGTCTGGCCAAAAATGGTAATAGTGTAGTATTGATGGACGCTGATATTGGACTTAGAAATTTAGATGTAATATTGGGGTTAGAAAATAGAATAGTTTATAATTCTATGGATGTTATGGAAGGTACCTGCAGGCTGAAGCAGGCTCTTATAAAAGACAAAAGATATGATAAATTATTTTTACTGCCAGCTTCCCAGACAAATGATAAGATGGATGTTTCAACAGAGATGATGAAAAAATTAGTAGCTGAGCTGAAGGAAAAGTTTGACTATGTACTGATTGACTGCCCGGCCGGAATAGAGCAGGGGTTTAAAAATGCCATAGTGGGTGCAGATGAGGCCTTAATAATAACAACTCCAGAGATATCTTCCATAAGGGATGCAGACAGGGTAATAGGTCTCCTTGCTGCCAGTGAGATGGGAGAGATTAAACTTATTGTAAACAGGGTAAAGATGAAGCTGATTAATGAGGGGAATATGCTGCATATGGATGATATTGTAGACATATTAGGACTTGATATAGTAGGGGTGGTCCCAGATGATGAGGAGATAGTGATCTCTACAAATAGAGGGGAGCCTGTAACTGTAAAGGCTGTATCACCTTCTGGAAAAGCGTATATGAATATTGCAGGCAGGATAGTAGGAGAAGATATCCCATTTTTAAATATAGATGAAAAGAGAAGTTTTGCCAGTAAATTTAAAAACTTCTTTTCTAGGTAGATGGGGGGATAGATATGTTTGAAAAATTATTTGGAAGAAAAAAATCCAGTGCAGTAGCCAAGGATAGATTAAAATTGGTTTTAATCCATGACAGGAGACTGATCTCTAACACTGTTTTAAATGAAATGAAAGATGAACTTATTAAAGTTATCTCAAAATATATAAAGATAGAGCAGGAAGAGATCAATATCCAATTTGATGTAGAGACTGAAAATAGAAATAGAGGAGCACTCATAGTAAATGTTCCTGTAAAGGATATATTAAAAAAATAAGAAAAGATATAGGTATAAAAAAAGAGATTCGAAGCCATAGACTCCGAATCTCTTTTTTTTAGTCTCCCTTTTTGTTTACTACGAAGGTAAGTGGACAACCTTCAAATCCAAAGGCTTCTCTAAATTTATTCTCAATATATCTAATATATGAGAAATGTAATAATTCTGGATGGTTACAGAATATAACAAATTTAGGAGGAGCAGATGAAACTTGTGAACAGTAGTTAACTTTAATAACTCTACCTTTTCTAGTAGGAGGAGCATTTAAAACCATCGCTTCTTTTAATACAGTATTTAATAATCCAGTACTGACTCTCTTATGATATTCTGCATGAATTAAGTCTACATGATCGATTAATTTTAATGTTCTTTGACCAGTTAAAGCAGATACAAATTCGATAGGAGCATAACTTAAGAATGGCAGTTCAACCCTTAAATATTCTCTCATCTTATGCATAGTTTTAGTCTCTTTTTCTACAATATCCCATTTGTTTACAACAATAACCAGGGGTTTTTGTTCCTCATGGGCGATACCTGCGATCCTCTTATCCTGTTCGGTAAGGCCGTCCTTACCATCTAGTAATAGGAAGCAAACATCGGCTCTTTTGATACTCTTGATTGCTCTAAGTACAGAGTAATATTCTAAATCTTCTTCTATTTTTGATTTTCTTCTGATACCGGCAGTATCTATAAGTACATATTTTTCATCATTATGTACAAATGATGAGTCGATAGAGTCACGGGTAGTACCGGCAATATCACTTACGATACTTCTTTCTTCTCCTAATAATCTATTAGTTAAAGATGATTTACCGGCATTTGGTCTTCCGATAAGGGCAATCTTTATCCCTTCTTCCTCTTCAGGCATTTCTAACTTATTGATATGCTCTACAACTGTATCTAACATATCTCCTAAGTTTACCTTATGTTCTGCTGATACAGGAGCCAGATCTTCAAATCCTAATCCCCAGAAATCATATGTGTCTTCTAATTGAGCTTGGAAGTTATCGATCTTGTTTACACATAGGATTACATGTTTATTTTTCTTTCTAAGTAAGTAAGCTACCTCTTCATCTAAGGCAGTAACCCCGGCTTTTCCGTCTACAACAAATAGAATAACGTCAGCTTCGTTCATGGCAACCTCAGCTTGTTTTTTGATGTTAGCCATCATAAAATCATTGTTTCTGGGCTCTAATCCACCTGTATCCACTAAGACAAATTCAGTCCCACACCACTCAGTTTCTCTGTAAAGTCTGTCTCTTGTAACACCTGGCTGGTTGTCAACGATAGCTACTCTATCTCCTACTAATTTATTAAATAGAGTAGATTTTCCAACATTTGGTCTACCAACTATGGCAACTATTGGTTTCATAATTTATTTCCTCCTAATAACTCCTTCCTTGTTAGTGCGTTGATTTCTTTTCACTTGTGATCTATTTATATGTTAAATAATCATGAAATCTCCGTAAGAAGGAGGAGTAATTTTATTTTTTCTTCTTAAACTTATTTGTACCCTTGAACTTATTATTCTTAGGTTTATTATTATCTTTGGATTTGGAATGATCTTTATTATAAGAATTTCCCATATATCCATTTTTGGCATCTTTATCTATTAAAATATCTTTTTGTTTATACTTCCTGGCTGTATCCTTTTCCACCTTCATAGACTTCCCTGTAAAGGGATCTATCTCAGTATAATACATAAGGGTAGAATATGTCGATGGGGTAGGAGTAAAGATTTGAACCTGTTCAGGATTAACCTTTAGTTCGTGACTGGCAAAATTCTTGAGATCTTTCATATGCCTCTCATTGCACCCCGGGTGAGCTGCAATCAGATAGTAAGTTAAAAACTGCTTTTTACCCAGTCTGTCATTTATCTTATAAAATTCATCCTTAAATCTTTTTAAAACATCCTTTCCTTGTTTCCCCATAAGACCTAAGATCTCATCTTCGGTATGCTCAGGAGCTATCTTCAACTGGCCTGATACATGGTCTTTAACTAAGTTTTCAAGGTATAGAGAACCGCATTTATTGTCATCCATAATAAGGTCATACCTTATTCCGGAAGCTATAAATACTTTTTTGACTCCCTCTACTTTTTTGACTTTATCCAGTAATTCCAGCTGTTTATTATGGTTTACATTTAAGACCTTGCAAGTTTTCGGATACATGCACCTCATATCCTTGCAGGCTCCTAATTTTTGCTTTTTCAGACACTCAATTCCGTACATATTAGCCGTAGGACCGCCCAGGTCGGAGATATATCCCTTAAATGACTTCATTGCAGAGATATCTTCTACCTCTTTTACGATGGAGTCTGCACTTCTTTGGGTGATAGTCCTGCCCTGGTGAACTGCAATGGCACAGAAGTTACATTCACCATAACAGCCTCTATGGGTAGTAACCGAATGTTTAATAGTGTCCAGAGCTTTTACTTCTCCCATTTTTTTATAGTATGGGTGGAGTGCTCTCTCATATTCCAATCCATAGATTTCATCCATCTCCTCAGTTGTAGGAATGATCGATGGGGGATTTTGGATCAGATACCTGGTATCCTGTTTTTGTGATAAGCCTACAGCTGTAATATGATCATTGTTTACATAAAATTTTTCAAAGGCCTCGATAAATTTATGTTTATCAGCCTTACATTCATCAAAACTCGGCAGTTCTAAATACCCGGCTTTGGGTTCCTTTGCAATATAGCAAATCCCGCGAATACCGGTGTAGTCGTCTCCATTTTCAATGGCGTGAGCCAATTCCAACATGGATTTTTCTCCCATTCCATAAGAAAGAATATCGGCTTTTGAATTAAATAATATTGATTTACGTAATTTATTTGTCCAAAAATCATAATGAACAGTCCTACGTAAACTGGCTTCTATCCCACCAATAACAATTGGTTTAGGAGTCTGCTTAAAATTTTTCTTTATAAGGTTTGTATATGAAATAGTAGCTCTATCGGGACGTCTGTTATTTAACCCCCCTGGAGTAAAATCATCTTTCTGTCTTCTTTTTCTGGTAGCAGTGTAGTTCGCCACCATAGAATCAACACATCCAGCAGAGATTGCCCAATATAAGTTAGGTATTCCTAACCTTTTGATATCCTCATTATTATCTATATCCGGCTGGGCAATGATTCCCACCTTGAATCCATATTTTGACAGATATTTTCCTATAACAGCACTTCCATTATACGAACTGTCTACATAGGAATCCCCAGAAACCAGGATTATGTCCAAAGAATCCCAGCCTAATCTATCCATCTCTTCTCTGGTAGTTGGTAAAAACATATTTTTCTCCCTCTATTACATTACACTAAAATAATTATTCTAAAATACTATACATTATATCATATATGCACTGTTATTGCACGGGGAAATCTTCTGGATAAATTAATTTCTATGGCAAAAAAATCTTTTATGGTAAAATAAATTATAAAATTTAAGGAGGGAATGATTATGGCAGATTCTAAATTAAAATCTTATATACATCTGGTTAATTTTATAGCTGATTTTTTAGGGCCCAATTATGAAGTTGTGCTCCACGATGTGAGAAATATAAATAACTCAATAATAGCTATAAAAAATGGACATATTTCTGGAAGAAAGGTAGGGGGACCACTAGCTGATCTTTCCTTTAAACATATAAAAGAAAATAGAGATAGTGATAAAAAATATCTGCTCCTATACGGAAAAACAAAGGATGGGAGACAGCTCAAAACTTCTACATATTTCATAAGGGATGAAAGAGAAAATATAATAGGTTTATTGGGAATAAATACCGATATCTCAGATTTTGTAGACCTAAAGAAAAGAATGGAAGACTTTATCAACTATGGCGGGAACAATGTTATGGAAGACAGGGAGGAGGAGCGTTTTGAAAGCTCCATTGAAGATATTATGGATTCCATAATAAATGAAGTTATTACAGAATCCAGGATCTCTGTAGACCGGATGGATCATCTGGGGAAAATAGAAATAACTAAAAAATTAAATTTAAAAGGGGTATTTTTGATAAAGGGGTCGGTGGCCAAGGTGGCTGAAAAACTAAAAACCTCGGAAGCTACAATGTACAGATATATAAAACAGGTGAATAAATAATTAAAAAAAGGTGATTTCTTTCTGAAAGAAATCACCTTTTTATTTTCACACGGCTACAGTGGTAGAATCATTTAGGTTTAATACCTTACATTTTTTAATAAATTTATATCCGATAAAAGCTGTTAAAACCTCTGCCACGGGCATGGTAAACCATATACCATCTATTCCCAAGACCCTGGGAAAGATGGTGATGCCCATGATAACAAATATTATTCCTCTGAGAGCAGAGATGAAAGCGGAAAGTTTAGCATTTTCAATAGCTGTAAAATATGCTGACATGACCATATTGATACCGTTTAAAAAATAAGCAAAGCAGTAGATCTTGGCAGCTTTAGTAGTAAATATTAAGAGCTCTTTATTATCAGAAAAAGTCCCGATGATCTCCTCACTAAATATAAACATAGATGTAAAAGCAAAAATTCCAATGATGAAAACTGTTTTTATAGCTAAATTAAAGATACCCCTAATCACATATTTTTCACCAGCTCCTAAACTATAACTTATAATTGGCTGTATCCCCTGGGAAACTCCCAAAAGGATAGCGAAAACCACTGTGTTGATATAGTTTATAATACTAAAAGCCGAAACTCCTATCTTTCCAATCTCTTTCATGATGATAAGATTAAATATAAATATTATAAATCCCAAAGATATCTCACTTACAAATTCTGAAGCTCCATTGACAATGCCTTTAAAGAGAAGATTCAGGGAAAAATCAGGCCTTACAAATTTGAGCTGACTGTCATTTCTAAAAAAATCAACGATAAGCATTATTGTAGAAATGGTCTGGGATATACCCGTTGCAAGGGCAGCTCCCTTCAGACCATAGTCTAACTGGATAACGAAGATATAATCCAAAATTATATTTAACACTCCGCCTATTATGAGTGCACTCATTGAATAGGTAGGTCTGCCATTTGTCCGGACAAAGATCTCTAAAAAATATGTTCCCATGAAGAAAATGTTGAAATACATGATTGTGGTCATATATTCTATAACCATGGTTTTTAAAACTCCGGTAGCTCCTAAAAAATCGGCAGTCTGCTCTGGAAATCCTAAAACGAAAAGACTTATCCCGCCGGCTGCTAAAGTAAGTACAAGAACAAAGAAACTAAATACCTTACTGGCCTCGTGATTTTTTTTCTCTCCCATCTTTATAGCCACTATGGTAGCGCTCCCTGTGGCAATCATGATATTTAGTGCAAATGAGAAAGCAATAACAGCTTCCACCATATTTACAGCAGCCAGGCCATCGCTTCCCACAGCCTTACCTATGAAGATTCCGTCTACAACTACATATAGTGAAGTTACCATCATCCCTACAACACCTGGGATGGTGTATTTAAAAAACAATTTGTTTATATCTTTTTTCATCCCCATCTCCCTTAAATTTATTTTGATCTATAATTAAAGTTTTACATTGTTGTTAAATTTCCGTTTATAATACATTATAAACATTAAATGTACCTTATGGTCAAGGTTTATCTTAATAAATAATATCATGAATATGTTTAAAAATTTAATTTTTTTTAATTTTCTTAAGTTTTTTTTGAGTATATGCAAATAATTTTATCATGTCACTGTAAATCGACAAAAGATAGAGTGAATTTGATAACTTATTCTAAATATGATAAAATTATTAGGTTATATAAAAGAAACTAATAAGCGGAGGTAATAATATGGCAGGGCATAGTAAATGGTCTAATATTAAGCATAGAAAGGGAGCTCAGGACAAAAAGAGAGCTCAATTGTTTACAAAATTAGCAAAAGAGGTAACAATAGCAGCAAAAGAGGGGGGGAAAGATATAAACTTTAACCCTAGATTAAGATTAGCATTAGAGAAGGCAAAGAAACAGAGTATGCCAAAGGATAATATAGATAGAGCGATAAAAAAAGGTACTGGAGAACTAGCTGGTGTAGAATATATAGAGATCAGATATGAAGGGTATGGTCCAGGCGGGACTGCATTTATAGTAGATGTAGTTACAGAAAACAAAAACAGGTCTGCATCATCTGTAAGATCAAATTTTGCTAAAAATGGCGGGAATATGGGATCCGACGGTGCAGTAGCATGGATGTTCAATAAAAAAGGCCAGATCATATTAAATTCTGAAGGATTAGATGCCGATGAATTTATGATGGAAGCACTAGAGATGGGAGCAGAAGACCTGATTGTAGAAGGGGATACATTCGAAATCCTAACTGACCCTACTGAATTACAAACTGTAGTAGAGGCGTTGACTGAAGCTGGCTATAAATATGAAGAAGCAGAAATAGTAATGCTTCCTGAAAACATGGTGAAAGTGGAAGACGAAGAAATGGCTGAAAAAGTTATGAAATTATACGAAGCATTGGAAGATAATGAAGATGTAAATGATGTTTACGCTAACTTTGATATCTCAGATGAGTTAATGGAAAAAATAATGGGGTAAATAAAAAATGGATTCCATTAGGAATCCATTTTTATTTACTTTAATTTATTAATGTTTTCTTCTGAATTGTCTCGGGCCCCTGTATTTGTCTAAATACTGTGCAGGGACAACTTCTACCTCTAACTGGCTGAGGTCAGCCCGAACGATAGATACATCTACACTGTCTCCTAATTTAAAGAGATCTCCTGTATCTTCATTTTTCATAGTATAGTTATCTTCATCAAAGGTGAAGTAGTTGGGAGAATTGACTCCGTCAAAGAAACACTCTACGTGTTCCTCTGTCTCAAAGAATATCTTAGTTTTATTGAATCCAATAATCCTGCTCTTATATTCTTCTCCGATCTTATCCAGCATATATTCTACAATTTTTATCTTTACACTTTCAGATTCTAATTTCATAGCTGTTCTCTCTGTTTTTGAGATATGTGATCCAATGGCAGACATCTCATCTTTAAACATCTTTATAGTTTTTTTACTTGGATAACCGGTTAGAGTTTCATTGATAACTCTGTGAACCATAAGGTCGGCATATCTTCTGATAGGAGAAGTAAAGTGAGCATAATAACTTGAAGATAATCCGAAATGCCCGACATTCTCTACTGTATACCTGGCCTGCTTTAAACTCATCAAAATAAGTTTATGGATGATCTGGCTGTTGCCGTCTTCCTTAGATTGCTCTATTATCTTTTGGAACTTCCCTGGGTGTAAGTCCTCATGGGAATGAAGGTTATATCCAAACTTTTTAATAGAATCATTTAGTGCGGTAATTCTGTCTGGATCAGGTTTTTCATGGGTTCTGTATAGGAATGGCAGTTCCATCCAAAATATCTTTTCAGCAACGGTTTCATTGGCTGCAATCATGAAATCCTCGATAATTCTTTCAGATTCACCTCTTTCGATTACCTTAAGATACTCTACTTTTTTATCTTCTCCTAAGACAGCTTTTACCTCTGGAATATCAAAATCGATACTGCCTCTGGAATATTTTAATTCTCTAAGGATATGAGATAGTTCTAACATCTCAAAGACCATCTTATTTATATCTTTATATTCCTCTGTATAAGTTTTATCACCAGCCAGGATCTTATTGACTCCCCCATAGGTCATCCTATGAGCAGTAGATATTACAGCTTTATAAGTTTCGTGGGTTACTACCTGCCCCTTGTTGTCAATCTCCATTTCACATGTAAATACAAATTTATTTTCATGGGGATTCAACGAACACAGCCCGTTTGAAATCTCCCTGGGAAACATAGGTATTACTCTGTCTACCAGATATATCGAGTTACCTCTTTTACGGGCCTCCATATCCAGAGCACTCCCGAAAGGAACATAGTAAGAAACGTCGGCGATACATACTATAAGTTTAAAATTTCCATTATCTAATTTTTCCACATATACAGCGTCATCTAGATCTTTGGCATCTTCCCCGTCGATGGTAATAATAGGAAGATCTCTCAGGTCGTGCCTTTTTGCGATCTCCTCCTCTGAAAGCTGATCGCTTAATTCCTTTGCCTTTTGAATTAGTCTGGGAGAAAAGTCCATAGACAGCCCTTCCCTGATGATAAGAGCTTCAATCATATTGTTGGTATCATAGGGGTCCCCGATTCTCTCGATAACCTTACCCTCGGGTTTTTTATCTTTTTCCCCCCAAGATATAATTTCACAGACCACCAGTTCACCATTATGGGCTCCTCCATTGAACCTTTTGGGAACAAATATATCATTCCCGAATGAATGGGTAGGAACTACAAAGCCAAATCTCTCGTTGGCCTGGTAGATACCAATGATGGTATTTTTTTCCCTTTTCAATATTTTGACTACTTCCCCATCTTTTTTGGCTCCGGTAGTTTCACTGGACAGCTGTACCATAACAAGATCCCCGTTGAATGCACCGTTAAATTTAGATTTAGGGATAAATACACCAAAATCTTCTGTATCAACAAATGCAAATCTGTCCTTTACTACATCGAGATTTCCGATAACATATCCTAAATTCTGAGGAGTATTATACTTCCCCCTTTTACTCAAGATAAGGTCTCCCGATTCTACTAATTTATCCAAAAAATCTCTATTTTGTTTTTTTAATTTAAGAGACCAACCCATATAAGATGTGATCTCACTTAAAGTTTTTCCTTTACCTTTTTTAAAAAGTTCTAAAACTTTTTTTTCATCGTTTTTATTCATAACTTTTTCTCCCTTTATTTTCCCAACTCTCCTAAGATACAGTTTCTCATATCCACAGTATTAGGGTGGATAGGAGCATCGATCTCCAGGAGATGTTTTAATTTTCTATCTACCTCAAGTAGGATAGCGTCGTTGATACAAGTTTTTGCTTTTTCCCTAATTAAATCTACATTGGGGTAGTTTCTGTTAGGTTCTACAGCGTCGGCAATATATATTATCTTTTCTAAAGTCGTCATTCCCCTCCTGCCGATGGTGTGGTATTTGATGGCACTGAGGATATCTTCATCATGGATTCCCAATTCTTTTTTTGCATAAACACTTCCTGCAAAACCATGGAGCAGTTCTCCCATATCTCCGTAATATTTCAAAGTTTCATCACATTCCACATAGAAGTGAAGTTCTTCCAAATTCATGCATTTAGAGACATCGTGCAGGAGGGCTGCAATCTCAGCACTGTGTTCATTGATATCATATTGTTTTGCCAAAGCGACGGCTACTTCTATAACTCCCAAGGTATGCTGGTATCTTTTAGGTGGGAGTGATTTCTCAATATGGTCATACAATTGATTTAACATAAAAACCTCCGTGATACTTTTTATTTTTAGATATCTAAATTTTTAGTATAAAAAGTTTTGAGACTGTACCATTTTAATCTGTTTACTTCTACATCATCGATAAGTATTTTTACCCTGTTGATCCCCTCTAAACTTGTATAGGTGTTCACCAAAGAGTATATGATTAGGAGTTCCTGTTCCTTAGTTTGAATACTCTTGGTAATGTTGGAGCTGAGGTTAAGATATAGTTTATCACCTACAAGATAGGAGTTTAAGAGTGTTATATCGGAGTCCATAAATGGATAGTAATTCCCGTTTTCATCTCTAATCTGATAATTGCTCTGTTCATGAATCCCGTTGAAGATGGATTTTACCTCGGAAGCAAAATCTTCCTTAACAATCTCTATATCCGATGGAACCAACCTGTCCAAAGAATCGTTGGGAGTATAAATTTTTACTATCTTAATATCGATAATTGCCTGTATATTTTTGTGGTTAGTAATTTTTTTTATGGGAATCTCATCTCCCATAGTGACGTATTTATAGAAAAAAATACTACTTATTAAAAGGAAGGTAATGGAACTCCCTAAGATAATTAAACTTTTTTTATCTTTCATAGCTGATCTCCTTAATGTTTTAATAAAAATGTTGTTTTATAGCTTTGGCAATCTCGTCAGCAGCTAATTTCTGGTATTTAGCCTGCTTAATCTTACTTATATCTGAGGTATTTGTAATAAATCCAGCTTCTACCAGTATTCCAGGGCCATCAAATCCCCTAAGAACTGCAAAGTTAGCTCCGTGTGCTCCCCTGTTTGTCATTCTTAACTTTTTGGAATAAGAGTTGACCAGGTTTTGTGCTACCTTGGCAGAGACCTCTTTATTTTTTTTGTAAAAAAGCTGTCCCATAATAAGGGTTATATCGTCGGCATTTTCTCCAAATTTATCTCCTACACTGTTTTCAAAAGCAGCTACTTTTTTAGCATAATTGGATTCTGTTCTGGAAAAATAAAATATATCAGCACCGTTAGCCTGGGAACTGCTGTTGGAGTTTAGATGGACACTTACAAAGAAGTCACCCTTATATTTATTCCCTATGTTCGGCCGGCCGGACAAACTGATAAAGGAATCATTGGATCTGGTCATGATTACGTTAAAATCTTTTGAAAGATTAGTTTTAAGATATTTAGTGATTTTCAGTGCCAGATCTTTCTCATGGTATCTATTAAAACCAGTGGCACCAGGATCTTTTCCCCCATGACCTGCATCTACGATGATGGTATATTCCTTTTTAGCCTTATTTTTATCAAAGTTTAATACAAACCTTGTGGGGTTTGACCAATAACGGGCACTATAATTTATATTGTTTTTAAAAAATATAAAGACACCTGTAGAATTTTTATACTTTCTTACCTGGACATTTTTAACATAACTTCCATTGAGTATCTTATTTTTTAAGTTTGAGGAAGCTCTTGTATTTAAAAATTCAACAAAGAGGTACCTGTTTTGTTCGTCATAACTAATATTATACTTAGGCTTAACATTTCCTTCTACATCGATAACCATTTGGGGAGGATTACCATTAAATCTCAGGTTTTGTAATAAAATTTGGTTAGAAAATCCTATAGTAGCTAGGATAAAAAAAAGTAGGATTAAATTTATTTTTCTCATTGTGCTCTCCTTATATTGTATGAGGTTAAGGTTGAACTATCAAGTTACATTTTATCATATATCACAATATAATGTGTAAATTTTTATTAGAAAAAGTTGATAATTTTATCTCATTAAATATCTGAATAAAAAGTAAAAAAAAAGGAAATAAGGAATAAATTTAGTAGATAAATATTATTGTATATATGATTTTAAGGGGGTAGAGGATGAAAAAACTTTTATTTGGTATGGCAGCATTGGTATTGGTAACCACAACCTATGCACAGGGACTGGAGATCAAAGGTGGATATGATGTATGGAGAAATATCTCCAAAGATTATATGGGGGACAGCGGCGGCTCCATAGATCAGGGATGGACCTTGGGAGCAGAGTATTTATGGGCCTATGGGGAGGATTACACCTATGGGGTGGGGACGGAATTCAGATCCAGGATAGAAGATGATAAGAATGAGTATAATAATTCTATGCCGTTTTATTTAGTTGGGAAATATGAGATGCTGGATGAGATGTTTTACCTGGTAGGAAGAGGCGGTTATAATGCATCCTCCAATGTGACTGGCGGGAACACCAGAGGGGGTCATTATGTAGGAGTTGGTGTAGGAAGGGACCTTGGATTTTTTAATCTGGAAGTTCTATATGAAAATATGGGTTATGAATTTAAAAAAGAGGATCAGAGCGGATATCATGATAGTGTAGGAATAAAATTTGGAATGAAGCTGGGAGAGTTTTATGACATGATGAGGCAGGAAGCTGCTCCTAGGAGGATTGTGGTTATCTCAGAAGAAGGTGATAACTCAGTAATCCCGGAAAATATATCTGTAGTTGAGGAAAGTGAAATAATTCCAGTAATCGTAGAAGAGGAACCATTAATAAAATATACCTTAGATCATTTTGAGTTTAATGATGGTGAATTAAGTGAAAAGGGAAGGGCTGATCTGGATAAGTTAAAACCCGAGGTAGGGGGAGCCAAAAAAATAACTGCAACAGGGCATACAGATACTCGGGGATCGGTTGAATATAACCAAAAATTATCAGAAGAGAGAGCTCAGGCGGTCGTGGATTATCTGGAAATCCCAGAAGAAGTAGAAGTAGAAGTAATTGGTAAGGGTGAATCAATGCCATTAGGAGAAGACCATAATACCAATAGAAGGGTGGAAATAGAAATAGAGAAATAATAGATTTGTATGGGGTAATATTTGTATAATTTTTCATCTTTCTCCTAAAAATATGTGATATAATTATATCGTATCACGTGTTAATATTATGTTTTGAACTGTATTAATGGATGGTAATCTTGACATAAGGGACTGATTTGATGTTGAAAAAAGAAATTAAAAAGATGGATATATTATCCTTGGCAATTGGGGCAATCATAGGAACCGGAGCATTTATACTCCCGGGAACTACGTTTTTGAAAGCAGGGATGATAAACTCTGTTATAGCTATCCTTATGGGCGGGCTTATAATGGTTGTAATAGAAAAAAATTACGGTTATTTACTCCATAAATTTCCAGTAGCAGGAGGAGAATACGCATTTACCTATGACGCATTTGGCTGGAAGCATGCATTGACATGCGGATGGTTTCTAACTTTGGCATATTCAAGTTTAGTACCCTTTAATGCTACAGGTCTGGCTTTTGTTGCAAAATTTATAATGCCGGGAGTATTAAAGGTTGGATACCTTTATACCATAGCGGGATCCAGTATATATCTGGGGGAGATAGGAATAGCAGTATTTGCCCTGTGTTTTTTCGCCTATCTAAATATTAAAGGGGTAAAATTAGCCTCGAATTTTCAAAATATAATGGTACTTTTATTGGTGGGGATAGTATTTTTATTTCTAAGCCTGGTCATAGCAAAAGCTGGTGTAGCTAACTCATACACGGCTACCTTCCTTACAGGCCAGAGGATCAGCCTGTCTAACATATCAAAGGTCCTGTCTATTGCCCCAATGTTGTTTGTTGGGTTTGACTGTATCCCACAGGTTGCAGAGGAACTGAATTTTGAGGCTGAAGAAGCTTCCAGATTGGCTGTATTTTCTATTTTAATAGGAGCTTTAATCTATTGTTCAATCTTATTTTTCACAAGTTTTGGGATAACCTTGGAGGAAGTCACAAGGGGTGATATAACATGGGCAACGGGACATACAGTTGAATATTATTTTGGTAAGACTGGATTGTGGTCCCTTGGAATAGCTCTTCTTTCGGCTATAGTAGCAGGGATAAATGGATTTTATATGGCTGCCAGCAGGTTGTTGTTTGCCATGTCCAGGGGAAAGATATTACCGGAATTCTTCGGGGTACTAGACCCTAAATATCATACTCCTAAAAATGCTATCCTGTTCATCCTGGGAATATCATTGATTGCACCATGGTTTGGAAGGAATGTATTGGGATGGATAGTCGGGACTTCAAGTGTAGGAGCTTCCATAGGATACCTGTATACCAGCCTTTCTTCTTATAAATTATATAAGGCAGAATATAATAAAATCTATCTGCCATCTATATTTGGTTCCATAGCCGGGGTAATATTTTTAATTTTATTATTGGTGCCGGGACTGAATAGTTCACTGTCCATGCCGTCGGCAACTATAGTAATAGTCTGGGGGCTCATAGGTTTATCATTCTATAAGTTTTATGACCTTAAGGTGGTGCATTATACTAAAGAAGAGTTGGATGAATTGATCCTGAACAGGGATTTAAAGGGGGATTAGATGATAGAAGAAGTGTTTAAAATGTCCACAGGGGATAAAACGGCAGTAGAAAAATTAATTTTAGAGGATGATTTAAACTATATTCATATGGTATTTGAAAAGGGAAAGGGGCTGCCTTTACATTATTCAAATGCAGTTGTACATATGACGGTTATCAGGGGTAAATTATCTATAACTTTGGGAGATGAAAAAACTAAAGTATATGAAAAAGGAACTCTTTTGAAAATTCCATATGATATAAAGATGAATGTTAGAAATGAAGATGAGGAGGTCTTAGAGCTTATAGTAATAAAAGCTCCGGGAGCAAAACATCCGGTAAAATATGTAAGGTAATTCTGAGGGACTTAGGTCCTTCTTTTTTTTCCAAATTTTAAATTTAGAACTGAACTTACCCAAAGATTGAAAAAGTTTAGATTTTTTGATATAATAGGCTTTAATGGATATTTAAATTAGAATTTTTGAAGAGTGGAGAGAGCGATGTACGATAAATTTATTAGTAAAAGTGAAGAACGGGTAGAAGTTTATTTTAAATTGAGATTTTATGAAAAAAAATCTTATATCGAGGTAGTAGATAAAAAAGGGAATGAAATAAGTCTTCCAATAACTCCTATCCAAACAGATAAAAATACTTTAGAAATAATTTCTAATTTGAACCTTATAAGTGAGCATAATTTTTTTAATATATCGTGGGAAAATGAATCTAATCTAATTTATTTAGAAGAAAACCCACATCTATTTGAACTGCTGAGGAAGAGTAAATACTTTGTCACAGAGGATTTTAAACAAATCAGTATTAGGGAGAATAAAAGAAAAATAACTCTAAAACTGGAAAAATCCAAGGAAAAAATAGAGGTTAAATTAATATTGGATGCTAAGTATGAAATTTTTGAATTTTTGACTGAAAACTATGTGATAAGAAAAAACAAGATCTATCATATTGATGACATAGGAGAGAATTACCTAAGTGCACTGGAACTGAATACACAGATAGATCCAAAAGAGATGGAAAGATTTTTGACTATAACCAACTCTTATTTTGATAATTTAAGTTTGGAATATGAGGATTACAGGATAGAAAAATTAAATAAGAGGTCATTTGTACCGCAGATTATAATAGAAAAAATTTCTAAAGACAGAAGTTTGTATCTTAAATTTGGTTTTGAAATATCTACCATGACCTATAATATGCTGAAACAAGATGACATTAAAACGGTGGTATTATTAAATTCATTGGAAAAAATAATATCAATTTGTGATATAGATATATCTACCATGTCTGAAAGTATGGAAGACGTGATAAAGATATTGGTGAAATACCAAAGAAAGTTAAAGTTAAAGGAAAGTTACTATGTGGAGGAGAATCTGATCATTCTCCATGAAAAATTAGCCAAAGAATTTATAAGTAAGGAACTGCTTAATTTAGTTTCTAAATATAAATTTATAGGGACAGAAAAATTAAAAACGTATAAAATAAAAACTGTGCAGCCAAAGCTGATAGCTAAACTATCTCATTCAATTGATTTTTTAGAGGGAGATGCACACCTGGAGATAGAAGGGGAAAAATTTTCTATCCTGGATATAATTTCAAAATATAAAAAAGATTCATATGTGGTTCTAAGTGATGGGACTAATGCACTGATCAATAAAAAATATATAGAAAAATTGGAAAGGTTATTTAAAAATACTAAATCATCTAAAGACGTTAAGGTATCTTTCTTTGATCTGCCAATAATAGAGGAACTTATCGGAGAAAAAATATCCGGAGATGGGGTGGCCTATGGCAGAGAGATATTCCAAGGTTTAAATGAGATAGAAACTCTAGACATACCAAATGCCATGGTAGATGCAACCTTGCGAAGTTATCAGGAATATGGATATAAATGGTTATATTATATAACTGAAAATAAATTAGGCGGCTGTCTGGCTGATGACATGGGTCTGGGAAAAACTATCCAAACCATAAGTATCTTAGCCTATACATACCTGCATAAAAACCTGACGAAGCCGTCTCTCATCATCATGCCTAAAAGTTTGGTTTTTAACTGGGAGAGTGAAATAAAAAAATTCTGTAAAGACCTGACCGTAGGAATATATTATGGAAATAATAGAGATTTTAATGAGGTAAAAGACTGTAACATTATTCTGACTACCTATGGAACGGTAAGAAATGATGTTAAATTACTGACTAAAGAAAAATTTGAGATGGTAATTTTAGATGAATCCCAGAATATAAAAAATATTACATCTCAGATAACGAAAGCAGTGATGTTATTAAATTCCGAAAAAAGACTGGCTCTCAGTGGAACACCGGTGGAAAACAATTTGGGGGAACTTTATTCATTGTTTAGATTTTTAAATCCGCAGATGTTTGGCGGGATTGAAGATTTTAATAATTATTATGCTAACCCGATTCAAAAAGACAACGATTTAGAGATAATAGAGGAATTAAAGAAGAAAATATACCCATTTATTTTGAGAAGGATAAAAAAGCAGGTATTAAAAGATCTGCCGGATAAGATAGAAAAAACTCTCTATGTAGAGATGAATGAACCGCAAAGAAAATTATATGAAGAGAGAAGAAATTTCTACTATACCCTTATAAATCAAAAATTAACTGAACACGGGATAGGAAAGAGTCAGATATTTATCCTCCAGGCATTGAATGAATTGCGTCAAATAGCCAGCTGCCCGGAATCCAAAAGTGATGGTTTAGTAAGATCGGCAAAGTTGGAAATATTGGTAAACAACATTTTGGAAGCAGTAAAAAATGGACATAAGGTGCTGGTTTTTACAAATTATATCAATTCCATAGATAATATATGTGAGGAACTGGCAAGTCATGGAATAAATCATATATCTATGACTGGTGCTACCAAAAACAGACAGGAGTTAGTGGAAAAATTTCAGACGGCCAAGGAATGCAAGGTATTTATCATGACATTAAAAACAGGAGGAGTCGGGCTGAACCTGACTGCTGCTGATAAGATATTTATCTATGATCCGTGGTGGAACAAGACAGCAGAGGATCAGGCTGTAGATAGGAGTTACCGTATGGGACAGGACAGGACGGTATTTGCTTATAAACTTATTACAAAAGGAACTATAGAAGAAAAGATGCTTAGTTTACAGATGGAAAAAAATAAATTATTTAACAGCCTTATAACTACAGATACTGTTGCAGTTAAAAGTCTAAGTGAATCTGATATTGAATATATGTTAGGAGTGTAATTAAAATGGGGATAAGCAGAGATAAATTTAAAAGTTCGATTACAAATTTTTATACAAAAGATGGAATCTATAGTTTGTATAAAAAATATTTTATAGACTGGATAGCAGATGGACACATTGGTCTTCATTTGGATATATTTGAGGTTTCATTGTTATCGGAAACGTCGAATAAATCGGTATTTGTAGATCTATTGGAGGAAGCTTTCTATAAAAAAGAAACTTTTGTAGAGATATTTAACAGCCTGGAAGAGGATATTCAGGAGATCTTTAGAAGTATCTTGTGGAGCGGAAAATATATCTTGGAAGAGTCGCAGATAGAGGAGTTCTTTGAAAAAGAACACACCTATGAAACCAGTGAGAATTTAAAGGACAGATATAAATTTTTTCATTATAAAAAAAATAAAATAGCTAAAGAAGGGCCGGGGTATTTATATTTAGACAATGATATCATCAGGAAAATAAGACCCCATTGTCCAAATAAAGTGAGAGATTATTTTATCCACCCGATAGAAAATCCAATCTATACCTATAAACATAACTCTGAAGAGGAAATATGTAAAAAGTATAGTTTATACTATAATTTTTACAGCCAGGGAAATATAAAACTTTCTACCAGTTTAAAACTCCTCAAAGAGAGCAAAAGGGATATGCAGAAATACTGTGATATTTCAGAATTTTATAGTGAAAATAAAGATTTGGATTATTTAAAAACTGAAACTATGGGACTGTTATTCTATCTGATAAAAGATGAATACCTTGTCCCGGAAAACTTTAAGCTGGACAAATTTAAATATATTATAAACGAGTTCCTCAGCGGAAAACTTACAAAGAACGATGGGTATGAATATACAACTAAATACCTGAATTATTTAAAGGGTGTAAAAAATATAAAGAAAACAGAAAATCTGACCAGATCACTTCAGACTATAGTGAAATTAATCATGGAACTGCCGTCGGAAAAGACCATAAGTATTTCAAATATTATAAACTATCTGGTTTATAGAGATGAGTTTTTAGATATCATTGAGTTAAAAGATGTATATGATTATGTGTATATAAATGAATCAAACTATGGAAGGACCAGAATATCCCAGTATGATGAATATCATAGATATATCATTGAGCCCTTTGTAAAGTCGATATTCTTCCTTTTAGGAAGTTTGGGATTATTTACCCTTTATTATGACCTGCCCAGCGGCAACAATGGATTATATTTGAAGAATAATTATTTATCGAAATATGATGGGTTAAAATATATAGAGCTGACTAAATTAGGAGAATATGTCCTGGGGCGGGCAGATGAGTATGCTTTCGCAGAGGAAAATGAAGACGCAGAGATAGTATATGATGAAGATCTTCTTTTAATAACCATCATTGGGTCAGCTCCTATAATGTCTATGTTTTTAGAAAAAATATCTATCAAGATTGGTGAAAATAAATATAGGATGGATAAGGGAAGATTCTTAAAGGGAATTGCAACAATAAAGGAACTAGAGGAAAGGATAAAAGAATTTAAAAATAAATTTTATAAAGACCTCCCCCAAGTTTGGGAGACTTTCTTTGATGAGTTGAGATCTAAAGTAAACTGCCTGACTCATGAATCTGAGATAAAGGTATTTAAAGTTAAACAGGACAAAGAATTTTTTAAGATCCTGGCTACAGATAGTAAGTTAAAAGAATATATTTTAAAAGCAGAGGGTTTTTATATCCTTATAAAGGAAGAAAATGTACCTAAGGTTAAAGCTATCCTGTCGAAATATGGTTATTTTAATGAAATAGAATAAGATAAAAAAAGCAAAGACCTGGAGATATAAATTCTCCAGGTCTTTGCTTTTTATTAGCAATTTAAACTTAAAAATTAAAAATCCAAAGAAAAAGGATTTTCAGTGATCTTTTTGGTTATTTCTTAGTGATCTTGGTGGCAAGACACTTAAAAAATCTTTAGATTGACAAAATAGATCTCATTGTTTACAATGTGGGTCGACAATGTAAAAGTGACTAAATTAGTAAAAAATGTTTTTAAAAAATGGGGAGGGGAAAAATGGCGGGAATTATTAGTGATCTATTTGGCTGGGATAAACACCTGGAAGTAGATAAAGATGGAGCATTAGATCTTATAGGGGATGATGCAATTGTAATCGACGTAAGGAATGAAAGTAAAAGAAAGAAGGTTGAACCTATCTTTGATGAAACTATCAACGTTGAATTTAAGGAGTTTGAAACAAAGATCAAAGACCTTTTGGAAAAAAAAGAGATAACTAAAGACGATTCATATGTAGTGTTCTGCACGACAGGAGCCAAGGGACTAAAGGCTGTAAAGATTCTCAGGAAATATGGTTTTGAAAAATCATTTAATATGAAATACGGTACCAATGCCTGGCATGCAAATGATGACGGATGCGGGACATGATAAAAACAAAAAGTCTAGGTTAGACTTAAAATAAAAAAAGGTTTTAAATTTGGTAGAAAATTTTAGGGAGGGTTATATATGCAAATTTTAAATATACTTATTATGGCAATATTGGTATATGTGCTGGCTTGGATGCAGAAATCATATAAGTCATTTACAAACAGGGTATTTACTGGATTGGGACTAGGAGTAGTATTTGGTGTGTCTATGCAGGTTTTTTATGGACAGGGATCGGATA
Organism: Psychrilyobacter piezotolerans; assembly: GCF_003391055.1. Taxonomy (NCBI): domain Bacteria; kingdom Fusobacteriati; phylum Fusobacteriota; class Fusobacteriia; order Fusobacteriales; family Fusobacteriaceae; genus Psychrilyobacter; species Psychrilyobacter piezotolerans. The sequence goes on along the minus strand of NZ_QUAJ01000001.1, from coordinate 254,352 downwards.
TAATTGCAAGTACATTACAATGGACCAATATAATTGGCAGCGGGTATGTATCGTTATTAAAGATGATAGTTATTCCTCTAATAATGGTATCGATAGCTTCATCTGTTATCAATGCAGAGGAATCTGAAAATAGTTCTATAGCGAAGATGAGTACAACTATAATTGGGATATTATTGGTAACTTGTGGTATAGCTGCTCTTATATCCGTATTTACATCTTTAGCATTTAATTTAAGTGCAGAAGGATTAATATCAGGAGCAAAAGAAGCTGCCAGAATGAGTTACTTAGAGGGGAAAGCTGGAGCAGTCAGCAATACTTCTTCATTGATTGAACAAATAGTTGGAATTATTCCAAACAATCCTTTTAAAGCTATGACTGGTGCAGGAAACAACTCAACAATTGGTGTTGTTATCTTCTCAGCCTTAGTGGGGGTAGCTACAAGAAAGATCAAAAAGAAAGATAAGAAGACTTTTGAATTAATTCAAAATGCTACAAATGCAGCTCAGGCAGTTGTATTAAAATTAGTACAGATGGTATTGGGACTTACTCCATACGGTGTATTAGCCTTAATGACCAAGGTATGTGCTAGTTCTAACTTTGTGGAAATTTCAAGACTGGGTAACTTTGTTGTAGCTACCTATGTTGCATTAGCACTTATGTTTGGAGTACACTTAGTGATGATCATGTTATGCGGTGTATCACCGGTAATATTTTTAAAGAAAGGATGGACGGTACTGACATTTGCATTTACATCTAGAACATCTGCAGGAACTATTCCAATGAATATTGATTGTCAGACAAAAAAATTAGGAGTACCTAACTCTATTGCAAGTATGTCAGCTGGAATCGGGGCTACCGTTGGACAAAACGGTTGTGGAGGAGTATATCCTGCCATGTTAGCTGTAATGATTGCCACTGCTACCGGTATAAACGTATTGGAACCTGCATTTTTTGTGAAATTGGTAATAGTTGTAATGATAGCTTCACTTGGAGGAGCTGGAATTGGAGGAGGAGCTACAATAGCAGCCCTAATCGTACTTCCTATAATGGGATTACCGATTGAATTGGTTGGATTATTGATCGCTATTGAGCCTATCTTAGATCAAGGTAGAACTGCTTTAAATGTATCGGGAGCTATGGCTACCGGTGTTGTAACAGCAAAATTATTGGGATCTTTAGATAAAGAGGTATATAATGACGGTGAAGGTAAGGCCGTGCTGAATAGAGGATAAACTAAAAAATGGAAGCAGAAATTCTGCTTCCATTTTTTATTATTTAGATTTAACATCACGTTGCTATATATCACTTAAAACTTTTACTACCTTTCCTACAACTTTGAGATCTTCTCCAGGGCCTATAAAAATAGGGGGATAGTTGGGATTGTCACTGATAAGAGCTACATATGAATCTGTAACTTTCAGCCTTTTTACAAAGGCTTCATCGTTTATAAAAAAAGCTCCGATATCTCCATTTCTTACCTCAACTTCTTTTTTAGCAATAATTATAGAACCGTCTTTAATGGTGGGTTCCATAGAATCACCCCATACATTGACTGCGAAAATATTACCGTGATTTCTGATCCCAGGGAGGGTAATATACTCTGTAACTTCCTGGTCTCCTAAAACTCCAATGCCGGCACTGATCCTTTCAAAGACCGGGATCTGGTCGTCGATGGAGATGGAATTGTTTTCAGAAATAGAAGAATTTCCTCTGAGATAGCTGATCTCCTTATCTTTTCTGTCTAATTCATCCTTGATGAGCTGGGGAGTTCTTTCAAAAGCAGCTAAAAATTTTAGATAATCGATCTCCTCCTCATTTAACATGAGACCCATGGATATTTTTTCTAAAACTTCTTCACTGGGCGGGTTTTTTAACTCACCCCTCTCGATATTGTTAAAATAAGATTGAGTTATTCCAATGGATTTAGCAAATTTATTTTGACTTAGATTTAATTCTGTTCGTTTATTTTTAATAAATTTATTAAAAGTCATGATAGATATCAGCTCCCTATATATTGTTATAGTTAATTATAACCTCAATTTGGGAATATTACAAATGATGATTTGAACTATAGATTATTTTTTTGTACAGGGAATGTTTAAAATTAAAGGTATATTATGTTAAACTAAAAGGGAGTTGATGAGTTTGGAAATTTTATTTTGGCATGGTTACCTTTTACGTGGTAGCGGGAGTAATGTTTTTACATTGAATATAGTGGAAGAATTTTTAAAAGAAAATAACGTATATTTATTTTCCCAGGAAAGAAATTGGGGTGGAGTGGAAGATATTGGCTCCCATTGGGTTATGGATGCCGATCAAAATCTTTCTCTGGAGACGAATTTTAAAGATGATGGATTTATAGGAGTAACTCCGTATATTGGTGATCTGCTTCCTGTGTTTGTCTACGATGAATATGACGGGTTTAAAGTAAAAACATTTGATAACTTGACCGATGAAGAGTTAGAAAGGTATATAGATTTAAATGTAAAGGCAATGATTAGTTTTTTGAAAAAAAACAAGATAGATATAATCTACTGTAATCATTTTGCCATAGCTCCATATATAATGAAAAAAGTGCAGGAAAAGACCGGGGTGCCATATATAGTTATTGGTCATGGAAGTTCATTAAATTATATTATAAGCAGAGATAAAAGGTATATGAACCTCTCCTATGAAGGGTTTTTGGATTCCAAGAATGTGGTGGTCCAAAGTGAATATATAAGGGATAGATCTTGTGAGATCTATGAAAGAACAGAATTTTTTAGGGATACCAGGTTTAAAATCATTCCTTCAGGGGTTAATTTTGAGCAATTCAATAGGTTGTTAAAAGATAAAGAGGTTAAAAATATTATAGAAGAAAAAGTGAGTTATTCCAATGGGCCGATAAAAAAAATATATGATGAAAATTATGAGAAAGTGAAAAAATTAAAAGATATAGAGGAGATAAAAAAACTTTTAGATGAGGGAGAAAATGTTATAGAATATAGGGATATAGACAGAGATCTGATATCTAAATTATCTGAGAACCTAAGAGGAGAGGAGAAGATCCTGTATATAGGAAAACTAATAATTTCCAAAGGGGTGCATATTTTATTGATGAGTCTGCCTTATATTTTTCAAAATAATCCCACAACAAATATAACTATTGTGGGATATGGGAAATTTAGACCGGCTTTAGAAATCTTACTGAGGGGATTAATAGATGGTAATAAGGAGCTACTAGAAATTATTATAGAAAAAGGAAATTATTTAGAAGAAAAAAAACATGGGAAGTTGAAATATTTATCAAAATTTTGGAATTCATTAAAAGAATGCGATAAATTGGATAAATATTTAGAATTAGCTAAAAAAATAGATCTGGACAGGGTTGTGTTTTTGGGAAAATTAGATCACGATACCCTGCCCCATGTTATAAAAAAACATAGTGTAATTGTAGTTCCGTCTATTTTTCCAGAGTCTTTTGGGATGGTAAGTATAGAGGGAATGTCTCAGGGATTGGTTCCTGTAGTTTTCAATCATTCAGGATTAAAAGAAGTTATTCCTTTTAAGGATAGTTTAGTGAATTTAGATGGTGAAGTTGTAAACAATCTGGAGAAGGTAGTTAATTTAAATTTAGAAAAGTTAGGGAAAGTACCCAACCTGAACAAAAAATTTATAGCGGAAAGTAAAAAATATTCTTTTGAATCGGTGGCTAAAAGGTTACTTGATCTAAGATAAAAAAAGGAGGTGGGTTATTATGAATATACAAAAAAGTGTGATTAAAATTTCTGTGATCAGCTGCCTGATACCCATCTTTTTTTTAGGGATGTATAGTTTTTTTTTGACACAAAATGAAACTGAAAGAAGGGAGCAGGAAAAAATTGAATTTATCTTTGCTTCGGAAAAAAAACAATTAAAATTAATCAACGATAAGATGGAAGCCGTGTTAAACCTGTTGGAGTTTTTTGTGATCCACAGTGTGGAAGAAAGTTCCCACAAAGATAAATTTGAAGATCTGATAGAGGGTATGATGGATCATATAGTAACTGATAATAAAGAGGTTGAAAATATATTTTATGGGGATGAGTTTGGAAACTTCTCATTAAAGGGGTCAGGTTTTATACCTGAGGGGTATGACCCGAGGAGACGGCCGTGGTATACAGGAGCGGTAAAGGAAGACAGTGATTATCATACTACAGATATTTATAGATTTTCAAATGGAGAGAGTGGAATTACCATAGCTAAGGTTGTATATATTCAAGATAAAATATTAGGAGTAGTAGGAGTGGACCTGAATTTTTCGGATTATCAATTGAAAATGTCCCATCTGTCCATCGGAAAAACAGGAAAGATGTTTATCATGGATAAGAAGGGAATGCTTGTTGTAGATGCCGGGATACCAGGGGTAAATGATAAAAATATAATTTTAATAAAGGAATATATGGATTTGAAATTCAAGGGTGAAAAATCTTATTTAGATGAAATTTTAAGTCTTAAAAAACCTGTAATATTTGATTTGGATACACCTAATGGTGAAAAATATTTTAGGTTGGAACCTATTTTAGAATTAGGATTAATCATGGTAGGCGGAACCTATAAAAATGAGCTAAAAGAGCTCCCTTTAAATATAATAAAAGCTGGAATTATCATTAGTTTGATAGGGACGATAATCTCTCTATTGATAATAAATTCATTTTCTAAAAAGTTAAAGGTTCATTTGAAAAATTTAAGTATTTTAATAGAGGGAATTTCCAATGGAAACTATAGTAAAAATATAGAAGAAATATTGATGTATATATCCGATGATTCAGAATTGAATGTAATAACAAAAGAGGTAAAAAATATTCAAAAAAATGTCAAAAAGAGAGAGATTGAATTAAAGGAAATTGCCAGAATAGATTCCCTTACCGGGGTTTATAACAGGCAGAGTCTCACTACTTTTTTAGAGGATGAAATAATTAAAAAGAAGATGTTTCAGTCGACTTTTTCTATAATTATGATTGATTTAGATAATTTTAAAAATATAAATGATGTCTACGGCCATGTTTTTGGAGATTTTGTGTTAAAAGAAGTCTGTAAAATTTTTATGGAAGAAACCAGTAAGATGGATAAAGTGTGCAGGTATGGCGGGGAAGAATTTATAATTGTTTTACCTAATACTAACAGAATGGATGCTTTTAAAGTAGGAGAAAGGTTAAGGAAGGAAATAAAAAAGAGAGAATTTTTCAATAGCAGGGAAAAAATAAAGGTAACTATAAGCGGAGGAGTCATGGAATATGAAGAAGGACTCAGTGTTGAAGGGTTGATAGAGATAGTCGATAAGTCACTATATAAGGCTAAAAGATCGGGAAAAAATAAAATTTTATATTAAAAATTGTGATTTAGAGATATGGTAGCAGCATTGAAAATAAAGGAATTTCATGCTATAATTTTCTGAATAAAAATGTAATTTAAAGGGGAAATATAAGATTATTATGGTTGAATAAAATAGAGAGTATAGGTGGTAAATATGGATATTTTAGAGATAAGAAGGGAAATGACAGGAGTTAAAGAGAAATTAACTGGAATCAGGGGGCATCTTTGACTTAGAGAAAAAAAATGATGAGATAAAGGAACTGGAAGGTGAAACCCTGAAAGATGGATTTTGGAACGACAAGAAACAAAGTTCTAAGATAATTAAAAACTTAAATTCTTTAAAAGTGATTGTAGGAGAATACAATGATATATCTAATGGGATAGATGAACTGGATCTACTCATTGAATTTGTAGAAGCTGGTGAAGAAGAATTTGCAGAGGAACTCCAGACTAAATTTTCTAAACTCATAAAGGAGATAGAAGATTTTGATACCAGTCTGCTTTTAGATGGTGAATATGATGAAAACGGTGCTATCTTTACTATTCATGCAGGAGCAGGAGGAACAGAATCCTGTGACTGGGCAGAGATGCTCTATAGGATGTACAGCAGGTGGTTTAATTCTAAAGGGTATAAGGTGGAGGAACTTGATTATCAGGCAGGTGACCAGGTGGGAATAAAATCCATTACCCTTTTAGTAAGCGGCTCGAGAGCTTATGGATACTTAAAGGGTGAAAAAGGGGTTCATAGACTGGTGAGAATATCTCCCTTTGATGCTGCTAAAAAAAGACACACATCTTTTGCCTCTATAGATGTAACCCCGGAAATTGATGATACGATTAATATCGAGATTGTTCCAAGTGATCTAAAGGTGGATACATTTAGAGCAGGAGGAGCAGGAGGGCAGCATGTAAACACCACAGATTCAGCCGTAAGGATGACCCATCTTCCAACGGGAGTCATAGTAGGATGCCAGAGTGGTAGATCACAACTTCAAAATAGGGAAACAGCCCTAAAGATGTTAAAATCCAAGCTGTTAGAGATAGAGATGAAAAAAAGGGAAGATGAGCTGAAAAAACTCCATGGAGAACAGTCTGACAACAGCTGGGGAAACCAGATAAGATCCTATGTATTCCAGCCATATACCATGGTAAAGGATCATAGAACCAACACAGAAAGCGGGAATGTAAAGGCAGTTATGGATGGTGAGATAGATAACTTCATAACCGGATATCTCAGATGGATGAAAAAATAAATTTAGGAGGAATATAGATATGTGTAAAGAAATTAGAACGAGAATAGCACCTTCTCCAACAGGAGATCCCCATGTGGGAACAGCTTATATAGCTTTATTTAATTTAGCTATGGCTAAGAAAAACGGAGGATCATTTTTACTTAGAATAGAGGATACAGACCAGACTAGAACTACTGCTGATTCAGAAAAGCAAATATTTGATACTTTGAGATGGTTAGATCTAGGTTGGGATGAAGGTCCAGACGTAGGCGGGGATTTTGGTCCTTACAGACAGTCTGAAAGATTTGACTTATACGGGAAATATGCCAATGAATTGGTGGAAAAAGGAGAAGCTTACTACTGTTTCTGTACAAGAGACAGATTAGATAAATTAAGAGAGAGACAAAAAGCCATGAAAAAGGCTCCTGGATATGACGGGCATTGCAGATCATTATCTAAGGAAGAAATTGCAGCTAAATTAGAAGCTGGTGAGGAATATGTAATCAGACTTAAGATGCCATATGACGGTGAAACTGTGATAAAGGATGTTTTAAGAGGGGAAGTTAGATTTGAAAACAATAAGATAGATGATCAAATTTTATTAAAGGGAGACGGGTTCCCGACTTATCACTTAGCTAACGTAGTAGATGACCATTTAATGGGGATAACTCATGTTATAAGAGCAGAGGAATGGATTGCTTCTACCCCTAAACATATTCAAATGTATAAGGCTTTTGGATGGGATATGCCTGAATTTGTTCATATGCCATTACTTAGAAATGCAGACAGAACAAAGATCTCTAAGAGAAAAAATCCTGTATCATTAAATTACTATCTTGAAGAGGGTTATTTAAAAGAGGGAATGATAAACTTCCTGGGTCTTATGGGATACTCTGTAGGAGAAAATAAGGAGATCTTTACTCTGGATGAATTTATAGAAACTTTTGATATTACAAGAGTATCATTAGGAGGACCGATCTTTGATTTAGAAAAGTTAGGATGGGTAAATAACCAGCATATGAGAATGAAAGACCTGACAGAATTAACTGAAATGTCTAAGAGATTTTTCGTTGAAAGAGGATTTGTATCTGAAAATGCCGATGAAAAAGAGATGAAAACTTTAGAGAGAGTAATCGATATCTTGAGAGAACCTGCAACTACTATGAAGGGATTAGCAGCATTAGCTGACATCTACTATGTGGATGAATTCAAGCTGCCTGAAACAACTGAAGAGATGAGCAACAAGGAGAAAAAACCAATTCAAAGACTTCACAATGCTATAAAGGGTGAAGATGAGATAAAGGCTATAAAGTATTTCGTAGAGAAATTAGAAGGTGCAAATGAAGAGTTAACTGTAGAAGAAGTAAAAGCTATGTTAGTAGATACTTTAGAAGCTATGGGAACAGGACCTGGTAAAGTATATATGCCGCTTAGAGCAGTAATTACCGGTCAAGGAAAGGGTGCTGAATTATACAATGTTATCTCTATCATAGGGAAGACAAGAACTTTAGCCAGAATCCAAAATATGAACGAACAGTATAAGATATACTAGATATAAAAAAGGGATTAATCATGTGATTAGTTCCTTTTTTTTATTTTACTTCCTTTTGAAAATAATAGGGGATAAAAAAATAAGGTCAACCAAATGGTTAACCCTATTTTTTTATCTTATTTTACTAATTTTTTTAATTCCGCAGCTACAAATTCCACATGCGGCCCGACAATAATTTGAACAGATGTTTTTCCTGGTTTTAATACACCAGAAGTGATCTTCTTAATCTTAGCATCCTGAACTAATCCTTGATCTTTAACTTCCAATCTGAGTCTGGTAGCACAACTGTCTACTTCCATGAGATTCTCCGTTCCACCGACATATTCCAAGATTAACTTAGCTGTTGCAGTATGAGTTGTAGGAGCTTCGAATTCTTCAGTATCCCCTTCGATCTCTTCTCTCCCTGGAGTTTTTAAGTTCCATTTTGTGATAGCAAATGTAAATACAAGATAATAGATAGCCATAAATACCAGCCCTTGAACTATTAACATATACGGCTTATCAGCCAGGGGTAATCTTGAAGACAGGATAAAGTCAACTAACCCGGCTGAGAATCCAAATCCAGCGGTCCAGTGCATAGTAGCTGCAATGAATAAAGAAACACCGGTAAGAAGTGCATGTATTAAATATAATCCAGGAGCTAAGAACATGAATGCAAATTCCAATGGCTCTGTAACACCGGTAAAGAATGTTGCAAATCCGGCAGCAATCATGATAGAAGCAACTTTATTTTTATTTTCTGGTTTAGAAGTTTTAACAAAAGCAGCAGCGGCTCCAACTAATCCAAACATCATGATTGGGAAAAATCCGGCCATATACATACCTGTAATCCCCTTAGTTCCTGTTCCAGCCCAGAAGTTTCCAAGGTCATTGATCCCTGCTGCGCCAAACCAGAATACAGAGTTTAAAGCATGATGTAATCCAACAGGGATCAATAATCTATTGAAGAATCCATAGATCCCTGCCCCCAATGGTCCCAAATCAACAATAGAAGTACCGAATGTAACTAATCCATTATAGACTACCGGCCAAAGAAACATCAATATAAATGAAATGGGGATCATTGTAGCAGCAGTTATAATCGGAACTAATCTTTTACCTGAGAAGAAAGATAATGCTTTATGCAGTTCCACCTTACTAAATTTGTTATATAATGCAGATGAGATAACCCCCACTAAGATACCAATAAACTGGTTACCATTGTCGATCTTGCCAAAAGCAGCAGGAACATCGGCAACTTTTATGCCTTTTAATGCAGCTACAGCTCCGGGGCTGAGCAGGGTAGTTAAAACTAAAAACCCGACCAAACCAGTTAGTGCAGCAGAGCCATGCTGGTCCTTAGACATTCCAAAAGCGACACCTACAGCAAATAAAATTCCCATACTACCTATAAGAGATTTACCAGCTGTGATTAAAAGTGCTGCTACCTGACTGTTTGCTCCCCATCCGGTGGGATCGATCCAATATCCAATACCCATTAATATTGCTGCTGCTGGAAGTACAGCTACAGGAACCATCAATGCCTTACCAATCTTTTGTAAATACTTAAACATATTTTTCCTCCTTAAAATTAAGTAGTTATACAATTTTTATATGATTTAAAATTTATTCCTTAAATTAAGATACCTAACAGGGTCTAAATATCCTACTAAAGTTTTCTTAATTCATGTTTTTTTAAAAAAGTATAAAAATTGATTTAATATAATACAGTATATATTATTAAAAAACACTCTCTAAAAATATAATACAATATAAGTATATCAAAAATCAAGGATTTTGTAAAAAAAATTCATTTTTAAAATAAAGATTGTGTTTTTTATTCAAAAAGATTGACAATAGTCAAAAATGAAACTATAATTTTGATAAATAAAAAAATATAAATTGGAGGAAGGACTATGAGAGTTGTTATTACTGAAAAAAATATTGGTGACTGGGCAGCCTGTTATGTAGCAAACAAAATATTGGAGGCAAAACCTACTGCAAGAACCCCCTTTGTATTGGGATTACCCACAGGATCGACACCTTTAGGAATGTATAAAAGACTTATTCAGTTTAATAAGGATGGAATAATCAGCTTTGAGAATATAGTGACATTTAATATGGATGAATATGTAGGTTTAGACAGGGATAACCCGCAGAGTTATCATTACTTTATGTATGAGAATTTTTTTAATCATATAGATATAAAGGAAGAAAATATCAATATTTTAGACGGGATGGCTGCAGATTATAAAGCTGAGTGTGCAAGATTTGAAGAAAAGATGAAAACTGTAGGGGGAGTAGATCTATTTTTAGGGGGAATTGGTCCAGATGGTCATATTGCATTTAATGAACCGGGATCATCACTTACTTCCAGGACAAGAGATAAGGAATTAACTGCTGATACTATCATAGCTAACTCAAGATTCTTTGACGGCGATATAAATAAGGTTCCAAAGCTTTCGCTGACTGTAGGGGTAGGGACTATACTAGATGCTAAGGAAGTGTTGATCATGGTAAATGGACATAATAAGGCCAGAGCACTTCGTCAGGCTGTAGAAGAGGGAATCAATCATATGTGGACAATCTCAGCTCTTCAAATGCATAAAAAAGGCATCATAGTGTCGGATGAAGAGGCTACAGTAGAATTAAAAGTAGGAACTTATAGATATTTTAAAGATATAGAAAGTGCAAACTTAGATTCGGAAAAATTAATTGCAGATTTATACAATAGGGGAAGATAGGATTATATTTGACAGAGATCACTCCTTTTGTCCTGTTGGACATCTTCCTCGCTTCGAGGTGACGATTATTAGAAATAAAAATCATTTCTAAATGTCAAAAGGAAGAATTGAAAGACTTTAGTTTATGAAATCTGTGAGATCTGCGACAAAAAAGACCTAAGGATTCCACCCTTAACTGGGATACTTTAGATATCGCGATTATTTTATTTTCTCTAATAACATTAGAAAAAAATAAAAATGCGAGCAAGAAATAAGTATCCAAAAAGTGCCGGAAGTTTAGACTCCTCCTTTTTATGGAGATTTCATGAATATCAAAATTAATTCTAACTTTAGAATAAATTTTAAATATGAATCTAGTTTTAGAGAAACCAAAGCTAAAAGATCGAGCTATAGTTTTCTCTGATTTCACATTAAAGAAATTCTTTTTAACTATAAGAATTTTTTTATATTCGTGACCTCGCGAAAACGACAACAAGGAAAGAGTTAGGCGAGAGATGGTTTAGTGGGATACCTGATGGGCATAGTGAGATCTGTGTCAAAGTTTTAAAAGGAGATGAAATGTATGTACGCATTGATAAACGGCAGAATATTTACCGGTGAAAAAACCATCTTTAACAGAACCCTTGTCATAGATGGAAAAAAAATAAAAGAGATAGTAAAATCAGAGGATTTAGACACTTTATATCCCAATATAGAAAAAAAAGATATAGATGGTAATCTTATAGCACCGGCATTTATAGATTTACAGCTCAACGGCTGCGGAGGAGTCTTATTAAATGAGGATGTATCTGTAAATACTTTTAAAGTTATGAATGAAACTAATATAAGATATGGCTGTACTCTATATACTCCTACCCTTATTACCTGTGCAGACCATAAGATCGAGAGTGCTCTTCAGGTAATGGAAGAGATAGAGGATTTGGAAAGTTTAGGAGTTTTGGGACTTCATATAGAGGGGCCATATATATCTGTGGATAAAAAAGGAACTCATAGGGAGGATCTGATAAGGGTCTTATCGGATGAAATTATCGGGAAAATATCCAAGTCAAAAACAACTATCCTTACTCTGGCACCTGAAAATGCCAAACCTGAGCATATAAAAACCCTGAGAGAAGGGGGAGTAAATGTGGCCCTTGGACACACCAACGCTACCTATGAAGAGATAATGGAAAAGAAACCTTATGGGATAACATTGGCAACCCACCTATATAATGCTATGAGTCCGTTCACCCACAGAGAGCCTGGGGTTGTAGGAGCTGTATTCGACTCTAAAGATATAAAAGCAGGAATAATAGTAGATGGGTTCCATTGTCATTATGCCAGTGTGAGAATTGCCAAAGAATTGCTGGGAGAAAGATTATATCTTGTTACAGATGCAGCGTCCCCTGCAGGGACCGATATGCCTGAATTTATGTTTGAGGGTAAGAGGTGTTTTCATAAAGATGGTCAGCTCCGAAATGAAGAGGGAAATTTAGCCGGGTCGGTATTGACCATGGATCAGGGAGTCAGGAATTTAGTAGAACATGTAGGAGTATCTTTAGAAGAAGCTCTGAGGATGGCATCTTTATATCCGGCCAAAGCAGTGAATATAGACAACAGGTATGGAAGGATAGCTGCTGGATATACAGCAGACCTGGTTATCTTAGATGAAAAAATAGAATTAATAGATGTAATAGTAAGGGGTGTATCAAAATTTAGTGTAAATTAAACCTAAACCTGCCTAATAATTAGAGGAGAATTCTCTAATTATTAGGCAGGGTTTTTATTTTTTATATTCTTTCCTCAGCAGACTCATCAATATCTCATCGTGATATCTGCCCTGTCGGAAAAGTTCTTCCCTCAAAACCCCCTCTCTGGTAAAGTCGCATTTTTCATAACATTTGATGGCTCTTTCGTTGAAAGAATAGACACACAGTGCTATCTTGTTGATATTCATCTCTTCAAATATAAATTTAACCAGGGTATTTATGGCATCACTGCCGTATCCTTTACCCCAGTATTCCTTATCTCCTATAAATATTCCGATCACTGCCTTACTGTTTTTCCAATCGACACTATTTACCCCGCATCCCCCAATATATCTGCCCTCTAGAGTTTCCAAGGCAAAGGTATAGGTATCTTTTACAGCACTGATACCGCTGTACCACTTTTCCTCGTCTTCCAATGTATACGGGTAAGGTATTGCAGGCTGCAAATTTTTCCTTACCTCAAAATCATTTAAAAACTCCTTAGCTTTTTCTATATCTTCCTTTCGATACTCCCTCAGTCGTACCAGTTTACCTTCATACATCTTTTTTTCCTCCCCTGAAAATTAATTTTTAATAGGAGTATACTCTGCAAAGGGAAATAATCCAAAAATATTAAAAGACTTAGTCACGAATTACACTAAAAATATAGGATTATTAAAAACGACATTCTAAATCAAGTTTTAGCTATACTCGATTTAGATAATCGTAGAAAAACGTGTACTGGAAAACTTAATTTTAAATATGATTTAATAAAGAAATTTAAATGTATCACGAAGAAATAGAACGCGGATGCAAGAGCATACACGGATTAAGAAATAAAAAATACAGGATGTAAATTAATCTGTGGAAATCAGTTTTTATCTGCGTAAATCTGTGTCAAAAAATGTTTATAAGATTCGTGCTATTCGTGACAAAAAAATTATTAGACTTCAGCGAAATAGCTGTAAAAGTTTTTTTAAAGTTCTGTAACGCTATGAAAGATAGATTATTAAAGATCGATTTATAAATTTTAAAAAAAATAGGGGTGATGTGAAAAGGAAAATAAGGTATTTTTAGTAAATTATAGGCAAAACTAATAAAGGAGGAGAGCAGATGAATTATTATTTAAAAGTATTGAGGCAGTGGAAGGATTTTGACGGCAGATCCGACAGAAGGGAATACTGGATGTTTGTATTGGTAAATTTTGCAATAAGTATGGCATTGCTTACAATAGACCAACTAATTTCCCCTGGAAATGAAGTTCTTTCAGGGATATATTCATTGTTTATATTTATCCCGGGAATTGCAGTTACCATAAGAAGGCTGCATGACATAGGAAAGAGCGGATGGATGCAGCTGGTGATATTGATTCCGTTGATAGGCTGGATATGGTTTCTGGTCTTAATGGTTAATGAGGGAGAGGCTGGCAGAAATCAATATGGAGAAAGTTTACGGCAAACAAGGTTTTAATTATACAATGAACTGCATCTGGTAACTGACTTTGGGAATAACTAGAGCTGTATCAAGTAAAATATTAGAACAGGGAGTGATCTTATGGATATAAATATGATATTTTTCCTAAATGCAATATTTATATCTATGGTCAATCTTTTTGGAGGGAGGGAAGGATTACTTTGTTCCCTTTTGTTTATCCTGGCAGTTTACTTTAAAAGAAAAGACAGGATCTTAACCTTGGTGTTAAGCGGGATAACGATATTTTTGTATGTGAATTACAGTTTGAAAACCATGGATAAACTTGGAGTAAATAAAACTTATGAATTTCAGATGGATGTGGTTTCAGACAATGCCAAGATAATAAAAACCGACGGAAAACATTTGAAAATCAGTTATTATCCTGTTTTGGATAAGTTTTTAGAGGATGGTTCTTATAATGTTCTGGGAAGAATAAATAAAATAGAGGATGCCAGGATAGAATTGGTGGTTTTGAAAGATGAAAAGATAGAAACTCCAATTAAAGATCTTTTAAATAACAGGGTAGAAAAATTAGTCTCCGCCTTTCCCTATGAATTTCAAAATTTTGTTGCAGCAGTTCTGCTGGGCAGGAAAGACGGGATATCTCAAGAGGTCAGGGAAAAGTTTAACTATACAGGAACCTCCCATATCCTTGTAATATCAGGGCTGCATATAGGAATAATAATATTTTCCATACTGGTTCTGTTAAAAAAATTACCCTATCAGATCAGATATGCAATGGCCGGAATCATCCTCACGGCCTATTGTTATGGGGTAGGGTTTACTCCCTCTGTCCTCCGGGCATATATCATGGGAGTACTATATTTAGGTGCTAAGATCTTTTATGAGGAAAGGGAGATGAAGAAAGCATTGATGCTGGCTTTTATGGTTTCTGGTTTTATCAACCCCTATGCCATTAGGAGTATCTCCTACCAGATGTCCTACCTGGCTTTAGCAGGAATCTTATTTTTATACCCTAAAATCCAAGGGGAGATAAAAAGATTTATTCCTAAAAAACTAAAAAAAATAAAACTTATAGATTTTCTTATATTAAGCTTTTCCATCCAGCTTATCCTGATACCGATATTTTTATATTATTTTAGAGTTTTACCCTTGTTTTCTTTTATACCAAATTTAATAGTGATTCCACTGGGCACGGTCACAGTTCAGGTCTTATTTATAGCCCTTTTATTATCTTTTATAGGTCTGGGGAAGATCTTGATGCCCCTTGGATATTACCTCTATAAACTCTTGAGTTTAATAATAGATATATTTTCTAAAATTCCCTTTTTAACTTTGGCATTTTATGTTAAAATCTCTTTATTATTATATATCTTCCTATATGTTCTAATATTATTATTTATCCTATTTGAAAGGGAAAAAATAAGAAAATACTGGTATATAGTTTTAGGGATAATACCGTTGATATTTCTAGTACCGCCTCAAAGGATAGAAAAATTAGATTTGAAATGGATGAATTATAGAAGCACTCCCAATGAGGTATTATTTTTGAATAGGAGACCAGAGAGGAGGGAGATCCTCCTGCTAAAAGACAGCGGGATAAATAGATTAGATTATATAGTGACCTCCTATGGAATGGAAAATAATGAGTTAAAGGAAGCCTACCCCGGCGCAGAAACTACTGTACTTGAGAAAGGGCAAAGGATAAAGGTAGGAGATGAATTTTTTATAAATGAAAAAGGAAGGATAAAGAAAGTCACAGAGAGAAAGTAAATCTCTGTGTCATAATAACGGAAATAGGAGGTAAGATGAGAGATTTTTTTGAAAATTTTAAATATGAAAATAGAGATATGCCCAGGTCTACCAAGGTTATCTACGGAACTTTGGCAGTTTTATTGTTGGTATTTCTGATGGGGCGTTTGATAAAAACACCAACGATCCTTATTATGATAGGAGTCCTCATGATATCTATCATATTGCATGAATTAGCTCATGGAGTGGTGGCTTATCTAAATGGAGATTCCACAGCTAAAGTCATGGGACGTTTGACACTAAACCCTATAAAACACATAGATCCTTTAGGTATGTTGTTACCCATCGGACTTATCTTGATGGGGTCATCCTTTGTCATAGGGTGGGCAAAACCTGTCCCTGTAGACTATCGAAACTTTAGAAGAGGGGAACTCAGTGTTTTCATGGTGTCTATAGCCGGAGTGGTAGTGAATTTTACCCTGGCCTTTGTAGGTGCTACGATAATTAAATTTTTCCCGGAGTTATATATGAGCAATGATATAGTTCATATGGCAATAGGTTATTTGATCAGGATAAATTTAGTTTTAGGGATATTTAACATCCTGCCTATCCCGCCTTTGGATGGATCTAAGATCTTATGGAGTCTGGGAGGAGATGTGATAAAAGATATGGTCGAGAACTTAGACAGATATGGATTTTTTATAATAATTGCCCTAAGTTACCTGGGGATACTATGGAAGATAATCGATCCAATGTTTGGTTTTTTAGTGAATATTTTAAATATGTATATAAGGCAGGGATAACTAATAATTGGAATCCCAAATGTACAATGGATAATTAAAGACCAGGAGATTAACCACGAATACGCCAATTAAATAAAATTTAGCGTCAAAAATAAAATAAAAAATAATAAAAGAGAAAAGATTAGGAGTGTAAAGGGAAGATGTTTTTCGAGATTACAAATTATATAGGTGTTGTAGCTTTTGCAATATCCGGGATGTTAAAGGGATTGAAATACAGGTTAGATATTTTTGGTGTGATTGTACTGGGCGTAATAACTGCAGTAGGTGGTGGAATCATAAGGGATATGCTCCTAAATAAAATTCCGGTATCACTTCTCAATGAAAGGGATGCATACTTAGCTGTGGTTACAGCACTGATCAGTTACTTTTTTTTACACAATAAATTAGAAGGCAGCAGGAGAATTTCAAGACTTGTAATGATATCTGACGCATTAGGATTGGCTGCCTTTGCCATAATTGGAGCAGAAAAAGGTGTGAACGCTAATTTAGGGCCATTTTCTACAGCTGTAATGGCTACCCTGACTGGTGTAGGCGGAGGAGTGATCAGAGATATGCTGGTTTCTGAAATCCCATTTATATTGAAGGAAGACCTGTATGCTGCCCTATGTGCAGCAGGAGGATTTTTATATTGGTTTTTAGCCAAGGAGAAGATTTTAGAGAGGGAAAGTTTAGCTTATACAATATTTTTACTTCTATTCGCCATAAGGATGGTAGCTATTAAATATAAATTAAACTTACCTGGCAAATTTAGGGAGATTAAGATTTGAAAACAATAAAAAATGAAAGTATGATAGAATTTGAGATCAAAAAGTCTAAATTTATAGGATATATAAAGCCTATTTTTACAAAGGATGAGGCAGAGGAATTTATAAAGATGATAAAATTAAAACATCCCGATGCGAGACATAATTGCAGTGCATATAAGGTCTTAGAAAAAGGTCAGGAATACTATAAGGTAGATGACGATGGGGAACCCAGTGGAACAGCAGGGAAACCTATGGGAGAGATTTTAAATATACTGGGGTTGGATAATTTAGTGGTAGTAGCTACCAGATATTTTGGCGGGATAAAATTAGGAGCCGGAGGACTTATTCGAAATTATGCTAAAACTGCAAAATTAGCTGTGGAAGAAGCCCAGATAGTGGAATGGAATCCCAAAATAAATGTGGTAATGGAATTTTCTTATGACAGGTCTGTTCAGATAGACAAATTGCTGGAGGATGAAGAGGAGTTTTTCAAGGAATACGGGGAACAAATTCTCTACAGGGGAAGAGTTTCAGAAGGTACACTTGCAAAACTAAAGGAAGTAAGGGGAATTGTATTGATAGAAAATTAAGGTTGAATTATTCAACCTTTTTTTTTTAGGCTAATAACTTGGACACAGGGCTGCACTGAGGGAAGATAAAGTCACACAGAGAAAAAAAGAAATAGAACGCGGATGTATGGATACATACACGGATAGGATGGAGATAATCACAGATTTTTATTTTTGGGGTTTAAACCAAGAAAACGTAATTATCAGTGTGAATCAGAGATTTTCTGTGTATCTCGACAGAGATCCGTGTTCTATGAATTAAGATTTCTGTAGATTAACAGGAAAAAAAAGGTGGAGAAGTAGATTTAACTCAAAAATCTTACTTGAAAAAAAGACGGAAAAAAAGTATTATCTACTAAGAAGCGAGAAATAAAAATTGGAGGGAAACTATGAAAGATTATATGAAGGAATATGAAGTGTGGTTAAATTCACCATATATAGATAGAGAGGACAGGGAAGAATTAGCTTCTATAAAGGGAGATGAAAAGGAGATAGAGGAAAGGTTCTATACTGAATTAGCATTTGGTACAGGGGGATTGAGGGGAGTCAGGGGAAACGGAATCAATAGAATGAATAAATATATGATAAGGAAAGCGACTCAAGGATTTGCAAACTACCTGTTAGAAGTAGATGCAGAAGCTGTAAGAAAAAAAGGTGTTGTAATAGCTTATGACTGCAGGATAGGATCGGTAGAATATTCATTGAATACAGCTTTGGTATTAGCTGCCAATGGAATTCCTGCATATTTATTTGAATCACTTCGATCTACTCCGGAATTATCATTTGCAGTGAGAGAATTGGGAACCCAGGCAGGTGTAGTAGTAACTGCATCCCATAATCCGGTAGAATACAATGGATATAAAGTTTATTGGAATGACGGAGCTCAATGTGTAGAACCTCATGCCAGCGGGATAGTAAATGGTGTTAAAAATGTCAAAGATTTAGGAGAGATTAAACTTATCTCTGAAGAGGAAGCTAAATCCCGTGGATTATTGATCATAGTAGGAAAAGATTTAGATGATAAATATATGGAGGCTGTAAAGAAGGAACAGATTATAACAGATATTCCAAATAAAGCAGATTATAAGATAGTATATACCCCGCTCCATGGAACAGGGAGGGTGCCTGTACAAAGAGTATTGGATGAATGTGGATTTAAATCTGTGTACACAGTATCCAGTCAGGAGATGCCAGATGGAACATTTCCTACAGTGGGGTATGCAAACCCTGAGGATCCGGCAGTGTTTAAATTAGGAATTGAGTTAGCAGATGAAAAAGGTTCATCCATTGTTATGGCAAATGATCCAGATGCAGACAGACTGGGAATAGCAGTAAAGGATAAAAAAGGTGATTGGTCATATCCAAATGGAAACCAGGTAGGGTTATTGTTGATGGAATATATCTTGGAATTTAAAAAGGATATCCCTTCCAATGGTGCAGTAATTTCCACAGTGGTTTCTACTCCTATGCTTGATGCAGTGGCAAAAGCTCATGGGGTAAAGATGTATAGAACATTGACGGGGTTTAAATTCATAGGGGAAAAAATAAAGCAATTCGAAGATGGGGTCTTAGACGGAAGTTATGTCTTTGGATTTGAAGAATCTTATGGATACCTGATAGGTACCCATGCCAGAGATAAAGATGCCATTGTGACTACTATGATCTTATCCGAGATGGCAGCTTATTATGAGTCTATTGGAACAGATATTCCGGCAGAATTAGATAAGATGTACGAAAAATATGGCTGGTATAAAGAGGGAATCACTGCAATAACTATGAGTGGAAAAGATGGAGCAGAACAAATCACCAATATCATGAAAACTCTAAGAGAAAATACTCCTGCACAACTATTGGGGCAGGACATAGTCACAGTAAGAGATTTTGAATTACAGACAGAGTGCGATAAGACGGCTTGTACAGAGGTTAAATTAGACCTGCCGAAATCCAATGTGCTTCAATTTGTTTTAGCTGACGGAACATATATCACAGCCAGGCCATCTGGAACTGAGCCGAAAATAAAATATTATTTCGCTGTAAAATCAGACAGCAAGGCAGAGGTGGAAAAGAAACTAGACAGATCTATGGTGGAATTCAAAGAATTTGTAGAGGGATTATAGTTTAATAAAATAATATAATTTAAGAAAGAGAATCTGAGGATTTTCTTTTTTTAAAATATTAATTTTTTTTAATTTTTATTTTATTGAAACTTAATGTATGCTTAAAATACGAAAAATTAAACTTAAAAAAAGGAGAGATTTTGTGGGGAAAATAAAATGTAATTTAACGTTTGGAGAAAGTTTGTTGTTTTTATTGGGGTGGTTTTTATTACTGATTATAACTTTTGGATTAGCAGCACCATTTTTTATTTTGAGTTTTTCAAAATATTTAATTAATAGAAGTATACTGGTAGAAAACGGTATCGAAAGACGAATGAGTTCTAATCTAAATGTAGGAGGAGATTGTGTATATCTCGTGTTATGGACAATATTTAGTATAATAACATTTGGAATAGCAGGTATATTCTTCATATTCAGCTTAGGAAAACGTGTTACGAATAGTATAGAAATAGCATAAAGAGAATAATATAATCAGAAGAAAGGGTGATTTATGGATTACCCTTTTTTAGTATACTAAGTATATTTTACTTTTGAAACTAAAACTAAAAGTGAATTCCTAATATTCATAGGGGAAAGGAAGTAGGAAAATTTTAATGATATATTAAGATAAATTGTATTATTTAACCTTGGACAGCGAAGATTTAAATTATGAAAAGATATTATTTGAAGAAAAAATTCTAAAATTTATAGAGGAAAGTATAGAAAAATTAAGTATTATACCTAGTGTGAGAGAAACGACAGCTCAATATAAAAAAGAATACTAAATATATATATTCTGAGCCAGAAAAGGAGGAAATAATGAAAGAATTTTTATTAAAAAATAATAATTTAAAGATAGTTGAGGAATTAAGTAAATCAATCCCAGAAGCAAAAGCCGAGATAGAGTTTAAATTTTGGAATGAATTAAAAGAAGAGATAGGAGGAAGTATAGGGGAATATGGGTTTTCATTAGATAATGATCAAGGGGTATCAGAAGTGAATAAAATAAAAAATGCGAGAAACAATAAATGGTCACCATTAGAAATGTATTATGTTTATGAGGATTATTTTAATGAAAATGTTTTGAGTATAGGAGTAGCAAATGCAAAAGCAGATGAAGATTTTTATTTATTCTTTCAAATATTTGATAAAGACGTACAAGAGGTTGGTTTGAAAAATATTGAAGAGGAGTTGTTAAAAAAATTAACCACTTTATCATTAAAAACGTCCAGTGGAGCAACAAATTTATATAAATACTGTGATACAGATTTTCAATATGAAAATAAAAATTTTTATAAATTGCAAGATGAAGGTAAAAGAAAAGAAGTAATAAAAAAAATAAAAGATGGTCTTTTGGAAATAGCCGTACATATAGACGAAAATAGAAGTGAAATAGGTAAAATTTTAAAAGGGATATAGCTTTTTATAATTTATAGTATGTTAAAAATAAAATATTAGGAGTTGATAGGATGAAATCCGGTGAATTTAATAAAAAAGTTAAAAATCATTTAGGTGAATTTAGCACGAAATTAAATTTAGGTGTAACTTCAATACAGGAAGAAAAATTAAAAGAATTTATAATTTATAATGGGGAAAAATATGATTATATATTATCGGATAAGCTGTGTGTGGGTTTTAATGATAATAAATATAGTGAAATTGTTTATTTTGACACCTATAGAAAAGAAATTTTAGAATTGATAAAAAGTGAAAAAATAAAACTACACAATTTTCAAAAACATTTAAATTCATCTCAAAGTATGGCTATAAACTTTTTTTTACCAATTAAAATAGAAAAAAACGAAAAAGACATGTGTGAATTTATTTTTGGGATTAAAGATATAGTAAGTCTAAAACTAGAAGTTTCTATGAATGATTCTGGAGGTGGAGAAAGCCAAACAGAAGTAGATTGTCTTTTAACGGAAAATAAAGGGATACAGCATTTATTTGAGATAAAATATACAGAAAATAGTTTTGGAAAAGTAAAGAATGAATCAAAATATGAATCAAAATGGTTTGGAATTCCTAATGAGAAGCATAACTTAAATATGACTAATACAAAAGTTCAATACGATAAAGTGATTGAATTATTTAATGAAGATACTGTTGATTATGAGTTTTTTTTAAAAAATTATCAGTTGGTTAGAAATTTATATAATACATTTTTTGAATTAAAAAACAATGTGATAGTTAAAAAAGAAAATATAGGAACTATGAATTGTATTATTTCAAAAAGAAATGATACTCAATACAAAGAATTCATAAAATTTAGAAAAAATATAAAAATAGAATATTTTAATAAAATCAATCTGTATTATTGGGAGGATGTCAATCAAAGTATCTTGAAAATATCAGAAAAATACCAGAATAAAAAGTTAAAAGATCATTATGAAAGATTTCAAAAAATCTATTTGGATTTCAAATAAAATATAGCCTCCTGCATTTAGAGTAATCTATTTCACAGGAGGTTTTTAATTTTATAAATTTTTAATGGATCATATGGTAAAATGTAATATAAAAAATATTTAGGAGTTGAAAGACAATGGAAAATGAAAATCATGTATTAAAGATAAAGGAAAAGGTAGCCGATCATATAGATGGAAGATTTATTTCAAATGTTATTGCAGGAGGAGATATCTATACTTTAAAATATTGTAAATTAGATAAGGATAAAATTGGTTATAAATTCATGTTGATGTTATTTAAGACCAGTTTTGATGGGGAAAAATTTGTAAATGAAGGGTGTGTAGACAATATCCTGATAGAGTTTGATAAGGTATACAGAACAGACCTTAGAAATAAAAAAGTTAGAGAGATCTATTTATCACTATTTGAAAAAATTAACAGGATGAAAAAAGATTTTGCAGCGGAAAAGAAGATCATCTGGAAAGAGATAGTTCCTGCTATTAAAGCAGACATTATAAATATGAAGCACGATATAAAAAATATGTAGTCTTGCTTTTAGCTAATAAATGGGCACCATACACGAAGAAAAAATAGAGCTCACAAAGAGTATTTAAACTTGACTCTAATTATTACTACTTCGGTTTCTTTTTTGAAGAGAAACCATAAAAAAGAAGAGTAAATAAAAGTTCTAAGGGTTTCGTCCTTAATACGAGTCACTTTTTCTCTGTAGCAAGAAAAAGTAACCAAAAAGTGCTAGAAGTTTATAAATTGTCTTAGTGGAGTAGGTCACAATCGTCATTGTAGAAACACTACAGCGGAAGTGTAACGACTATAAACTTCAGTTTAAAGGATAAAATAAATTTTTTAAAATTCGTGTAATTCGTGACAAAGTCTTTAGTCAGCATCAAGAAAATAAGTTTTTATGGAATGACTATATTGAGGTAAACAAAAGAGGCTGACCCAAAACGGGTTGTGCCTCTTTATGTTTTAATATAGTTCTATATAATACTCGCTTAATTTTTCATAATCTGTGATAACTATCCTTCTCTTGTCTTTTTTTATCAGCCCCTGCTCGATGAATTTTTTCAAGACTCTGTTGAGGTGCCTGTAACTGGTACCTAAAAGTTGGGACAGGTCGTTAAAACTGGTAGATTCTATCAAGATTTCATCTCCTTTTTCCACAGCATGGTTGATGAGATAGTTGGCTAAAACATGCTCAAAACTATAGGAGGAGGAGATAATATTGGAATTAACTGTAGCCTGTAATTTATTTAGGGTAGAGCTATACAGGTATTTCCAGAATATTGGATCATCGGCAATTAATTTTGAAAAAACACTCATACTGATACCTATTACAGTAGTGTCCTCAGTAGCAATAATATCGTATTTTGAATATGGGTTGTTTATTATTTCCATCTCTCCTAACATCTCCAAGGGTTTACTGTAATCAATTAGGAGGGATTTTCCATTCTCCAAATTTAAAACGATTTTCGTTCCCCCGGCAACCAATAGGTAGAAATAATTTACCTTTTCAGAGGAGGTAAAAAGATGTTCATTTTTTTTAAATTGGTAGAGGGACATATATTTTTCAAGGTTATTTGAAAAAATGGAGCTGATATTGTACAATTCAATATATTTTTTTAATAAATTGGGACTATTGATGATTTTCATAGATTCCACCTCTGTTTTTTTATTGTTTAAGGTTTTGTAAATTTTTGCCTAAGTTTTATCCACGTTAATTTTTAGTTGTTGGTTAATATTTAATAGAAAGGCAAAGTTGTGCTTTTTTATTATTATACCCTAAAAAAGGACATAAGACCTATTTTTATTGTTGGTATTATACTATCATATTACCATAAAAAAATAAATCAACTCATATAAATTTGTGATATGGACAAAAGTTTCTACGGCTAACCTAAATTAGCCACTATGAGTAAATTGCGAGCAGTTTACTTTTTGGTAAGCTGTTTTTAGTTTTTACATATATAAATAAGATATTGTTGATGTTGTTTAAAAATTAGGAGGAATAAAAAAATGAAAAGAATAATATTATTTTTAATGGGTTTAAGCTTGATTTTATTGACTGCTTGCGGGAAAAAAGAGGATTCTGCCAATGCCGGAAATGCAGGTGTAAAAAAAGTTGATTATAAAGTAGGAATAGTACTTGGTTTAGGCGGGTTAGGAGATAAATCTTTCAGTGATTCAGCTTATAAAGGTCTTTTGAAAGCGGAAAAAGAATTAGGTGTAAAAATTAAATATGTAGAGCCTACAACTCTTTCAGAATTTGATCAATTTTTAACTGAATTTGCAGAAGCAAATTATGACCTTATAATCGGTGTGAGTTTTGATGCTGAAAAAGGTATTGAAAAGGTAGCAAAAGAATACCCGGAAAGTAATTTTGTAATTATAGATTCAGTTGTAAATCTGCCAAATGTAAAATCTATAATCTTTAATCAAAAAGAAGGTTCTTTCTTAGCAGGAGCTTTAGGACAAATGGTAACCAAAAATAATTCATTGGGATTTATAGGAGCGGTAGACGCCCCGGTAATAAAGAGTTTTTATGAGGGTTATGAGCAGGGAGCTCTTTATATGAATCCAAATGTTGAAGTAAAGGATATATATGTTGGTGGAAGCAACCCGTTCAATGACCCTGCCAGAGCAAAGGAATTGGCTATATCAATGGCAGAAAACGGTGTGGATGTTATTTTTACAGTAGCAGGTGGATCTGGTAGAGGAGTTATGGAAGCTATAAAAGGCAGGGAAGATTTATATGGGATCGGTGTAGATTCAAACCAGGATGGAGAAGTAAAAGGGAAAATCCTAACTTCAATCTTAAAAAGAGTGGACGTATCTGTATTTGATGCAGCTTCAGAGGGATTAGCCGGAAACTTTACAGCTGGAACACTTGTTTTAGGATTAAAAGAAAATGGAATGGGAACTACTGACTTTGAATTTTCTAAAGAAGTTATCGGAGAGGAAAATTTAGGTAAATTAGAACAAATAAAGAAAGATCTTATCTCGGGAAAGATTGAAATAAAATAAGTTTAAAATCCTCCAAATTTGGAGGATTTTTTATTATAAAAATTATTGTTGACAAAGAAACAAAAACGAGTTATTGTTTCCTTATAAACAAAAAGGAGGCAGAGATATGAACTTAAATTTAAAAACTTTTGATATGCCGGAAAAACTTAGAGAGTGGGCCGAAAAGCAGGATGAACATCAGGCTAGACATGTAGGAACCCATATAGATGTATACAATTATTCTGATTTGGATCTGTCTTTAAGACTGTGCAGGGGAGTGGTGGTTGATGTCAGAGGTTTGGATCTCATAGGCTATGAAAGAGTAAAAAAAATTGAAGTTGAAAAAGGAGATTTTATTATTTTTAGAACTGGTTTCATGGAAAAATTCGGTTATGGGACGGAGAAATATTTGAATTTTAAAGATGCTCCATTTCTGACAGATGAAGCAGTGGATTCCCTCATAGACAGAGGAGTAAAATTTATAGGAATAGATCTCCATGGGATCCAGCATGGGAAGGATCATCGAAAGATAGATGAATATACAGAGTCCAAAGGAACCTATGTAATTGAAAATATGACTAATCTGGATAAAATTTCTGATATAATTCAATTGAAATTAGAATGGGATCAGAAAGAGGGAGCTACGGCTATTCCGGTAGAAATAGAAGTTTTCGGGTAGTTTTATGAACTTTAGATTATAGAACGGAGGGAGAAATATGAAAAAAATTATAGAAGAACTTATATTTGAAAAAATATCTGAATTTCTAGAAAAAGCAGAAGTATACAACCATATGTCCAATAAAAATAAGAGCTGGGATCTATCCTTGTCGGAGATCCACTGTATAGATAATATTGAAAAGCTGGAATCTCCAAATGTTACTTTGCTGGCAAATACAATGAAGATGACCAGAGGCGGAATAACAAAGATTACAAGAAAATTAATAAAAAAAGAGTTTATAACTAGTTTTAAAGAAGAGGGAAATAAAAAAGAGGTATATTTTAGATTAACTTCAAAGGGAATGGAAGTTTATTTAGACCATGAAAAGACCCATAAAGCAGCGAAAGACAGGGAGATGGGTTTTTATTCAACCTTTACCGGGGAAGAGCAGAAAATAGTCTTAAAGTTTCTGGAAAGATCAAATAATCATCTGCAAAATGAGATGGAAAAACTAAGAGATTAAAAAGATAAAAAAAATAGGAATTTTGAAAAATCCCTAGTTTTTTTATCTGGATGTAACCTCACCTTGCTTTTTTATATCTCTTTAGCATATTTTTTTATGGCCTTCTCATCCAGAGTGGTGATACTCTTCCGGTCTTTTTTTATTATTCCTGAATCTGTAAAAAACTTTATGATCCTGGTCAGATTACGATAACTGACATTCAATTCTTTGGACAGCTCATTTAAAGATTTGAAATTTATAAGGTGGTCATTTTCAACCAGATGAAGGGCTAAGATATTTTTTAGGTTAAACCCCTCCTTCAGGAGGATGGCACTGTTTGTTTTTAATAATTTTCGGGTAGAAGCCACACCTAAAAATCTCCACAACTGGGAGTTGTCCTTTAAATGCGTTTCAATAGCCTTAAATGAGATACTCATAATAAGGGTGTTGTTAGAGTTGGCAATTACATCAAATAACATGGAAGTTTCTCCTAGATATTCCACATCTCCAAATATTTCCGGTGGGGATAATTTATTTATGAAGATACCCCTGCCGCTGGCTAAAAAAGAGTGGATATCAACACCCCCGGACACAATAAAATAGATGTGTTTTACTTCATCTTTGGCGTTGAGGATATTTTCTCCCTTGGAGTATTTTTTTAAATTAAATAAATTGATATTTTCCTTAGAAAACAGGTTGTTCAATTTATATGTATCGATAAATTTTTCTATAATCAGACTGCTTTTCATCCATTCTCCTCCATTTCTGCCACCTGTCCTATAATTAACTCATAAAATTTTATATCATATTTTAAGAAGAAAATCAAAATAATAATATTAAAATGTAATTCTTATTTTATTTAAAATTCTATTTTAAATAAAGTATTTTGATGATTTCAAAGAAAAATTATAGCTGTTTGCCCGCCGGAGGCGGGCAAACTCTAAGGTTTTTAATGCATGCACCATCGCGAACGTTCATTAATAATAATGATTAAAGAGGAAAAAAAGAAAATATAAGTTATAATATTATAGGTATAGCTGTATTATATGGGGAGGCTAAAAATGAGAATAGTTGACATTATCCAAAAGAAAAGGGAAAAAGAAATTTTAACCGATGAGGAGATAAGATTTTTATTGGAAAATTACCAGGCAGGAGAAGTACCTGATTATCAAATTGCATCTTTTTTAATGGCTGTTTATTTTAATGGGATGACTACAGAGGAATTGAAAGTATTCACGGGAACTATGATAGATTCAGGAGAAACAATAGATTTTCCTGGCGTGGAGAAGTTTTTGATAGATAAACATTCTACAGGAGGGGTAGGAGATAAGACAACTATCGCCTTAGCTCCTATATTTGGTGCCCTGGGAATGGGAACGGCAAAATTATCCGGTAAAGGACTGGGTCACACTGGTGGAACTATAGATAAATTTGAGTCGATCAAAGGGTTTAAATTCAGCAATTCAAAAGAAGAATTGATAAAAATAGTAAATGAAACAGGAACGGGACTCATGGGGCAGGCAGATACAATAGTTCCTTTGGATAAAAAACTTTATGCACTCAGGGATGTTACAGCTACTGTATCAAGTATTCCGCTTATTGCCAGTTCTATAATGAGTAAAAAATTGGCAGTTCATGCAGATGCAATAATTTTAGATGTAAAGGTAGGATCCGGGGCATTTATGAAGGACCTGACTGAAGCACGTAAATTAGCCCAGACAATGTATGACCTGGGGAAGGCATTTGACAGGAATATTGTATGCATGCTGACTAATATGGATGAACCATTGGGGAATGCTGTGGGGAACTCACTTGAAATAGTGGAAGCTGTGGAAACTTTAAAGGGGAATGGACCTGAGGACTTCACTTATCTGGTGGAAGTATTGGGAGCACAGGCACTTATCTTAAAAGGTGATGTAAAAACATTGGAAGAGGGGATCGGAAGGGTAAAAGAAGTTATAGAAAATGGAGAAGCTCTTAAGATGCTGAAAAAATTCATAAAAGGCAGCGGTGGAAATCCTGATATCTGTGACGACTATTCACTGCTTAATATAGCTGCTGAAACTTTTGAATTCAATGTGGATGAAAGGGGATATATAAAACATATTGATGCTGAAAAAATAGGTAAGGCTGCTATGATGCTTGGAGCTGGAAGGGCTACAAAGGATGATATAATCGATCATTCAGTTGGACTGATAATGCATAAGAAGGTAGGAGACCAGTTTGAGGCAGGAGAAGCTCTGTTAACTCTATACCATCAAAATAACATGAGAGATGAGATCTTAGAAACTTTAAGGGGTGCCTTTGTATTCTCTGAGGAAAAAGTAGAAAAAATACCAACAATATTAGATATGATAGGATAATAACTAATAAGATTAAGTCACGAATTAACACGAGGAACTCCTACCGTCCATTCGGACACCTCCCTCGATTGGCGAGTACGAAAATTTACTTTTAGTAAAAATGAATTTTACGATGCCATAAAGAGGGAGAACAGAGAGTTCTAAAAATTAGTGTAATCTGTGTCAGATATTTTGATTTGTGTAAAGCCAAAAACAAAAAAATGGAGGAATAAAATCATGGAAATAAACAAGTATATAGACCATACAGTGTTAAAGGCAACGACTACAGAGGCAGATATAATCAAATTATGTAAGGAAGCCCGTGAATATAACTTTTTTTCAGTATGTGTAAATGGATCGTATGTACCTTTAGCTAAGAAAGAGTTAGAGGGATCGGATGTAAAAATTGCAGCAGTAATAGGATTCCCTTTGGGAGCTATGTCTAAAGACGCAAAGGTGTTCGAAACTAAAAAATGTATCGAAGACGGGGCAGATGAGATCGACATGGTACTCAATGTTGGATTCTTAAAAGATGGTAAATTTGATGAGGTGGAAACTGAGATCAGAGAGATAAAGGAAGCTATGGGAACTCATGTATTAAAAGTTATCCATGAAAACTGCTACCTGACAGATGCAGAAAAAAGAAAAGCTTGTGAGCTCTCTGTCAGTGCAGGAGCAGACTTTGTAAAAACTTCTACAGGATTTGGAACAGGGGGATCTACATTTGAAGACGTAGCTCTTATGAAGGAAGTAGTAGGGGATAAAGCTCAGATAAAGGCCGCTGGAGGAGTAAGAGATATAGAGACTGCCATGAGATATATTGAGATGGGAGTAACTAGATTAGGGACATCTTCTGGTGTCAGCTTAGTGAGTACAGGAAAAGCCAAAGAAGGGGAATACTAAACTGTTTTTAATTTAATTTTATAATTATAAGGCAGGAATAAAATAAAATAAAAAGAATACTGTTTACAGTATTCTTTTTTGATTGGAACTATTTTTTATGGGAATCAAATAAATATGCTAAAATAAAAATATAAACAAATTAATGGAAGGAGTGTTGAGGATGAATCGAAAATTAATCATAGAAAAAACTAAAGAATTTGTAAAGAAAAAATTAGAAGGGGAAGGATCGGGCCATGATTGGTGGCATATTGTAAGAGTTTACAACAATGCACTGGATATAGCTAAGAAGGAGAAGGAACTTTATGAGGGTAAGATAGATATCTTTGTGGTGGAGTTAGGGGCTCTCCTGCATGATATAGCAGATCATAAATTCGGGCACACCGATGAGGACAGAAGAGAGATCATAAGTGAATTTTTAATGGAGTTAGAAGTGGAAAAAAAAATAATAGATCATGTAGTTTATGTAGCCAACAATATCTCCTTTAAGGGGGGGAAAAATAAACACAAGATGGAAACTGTCGAGGGCGAGATAGTGCAGGATGCAGACAGGTTAGATGCCATAGGAGCCATAGGGATAGGCAGAACTTTTGCATATGGCGGATATAAAAAAAGAGTTATGTATGACCCGGATTGTAACCTCCATATAAAAGATAAGGGGGATACAATAAGTCATTTTTATGAAAAACTGCTCCTGTTAAAAGACAGGATGAATACTAAAACAGGATATAAAAAAGCCCAGAATAGGCACAGGGTAATGGAAGAATTTTTGGAAAATTTTCACTCAGAGTGGAATGGGGAAAAATAAAGAACTTATCTTTATGCCGGTTAAAATATTATGATCCATAGATACTCCTGTCTGGTGGTAATTACACTATATGAGGGTATCTATGGATCTTTTTTTTGGTATTTAATTATACAATTTAGGAAAAAACTTGATTTATATAAAAATGAGGTATATTATTCTTGATATAAGTAAGATGGAATGTACTATTATTGACGATAAGAGGTGAAATTATGAGAGTTGGAATAATTTGTATGAGTGACAAGGGATCCAAAGGTGAGAGGGAAGACCTGAGTACAAAAGTCATTATAGAGTGTGTGGAAGAATTTGGATATGAAGTTATTGTAACAGATCTCATTCCAGATGAAGAAGATATTATAGCGGGGAAACTTCTGGAAATAACTGAAAGAGGAGATGTAGACTTAATTCTAACTACAGGGGGAACGGGATTTTCTCCAAGGGATGTAACGCCGGAAGCAACCCTGAAAGTAATAGAAAGGCTGACACCGGGAATACCGGAAGCTATGAGAGCATTTAGTTTGAAGATTACCAATCGTGGGATGCTGTCCAGAGGCGTTGCAGGAATCAGGAAGAATACGCTGATCATCAATCTCCCTGGAAGCCCTAAAGCGGTAAGGGAAATATTAGAATATATATTAGAACCGGTACATCACGGTCTGGAAATTTTATTAAAACAAACAGGAGACTGTGCCAGAAAGTAGAGGGGGAAATATGTTAGACTCATACAGCAGAGATATAGACTACTTAAGAATTTCATTGACAGATAGCTGCAATTTTAAATGTAAGTATTGCAGCCCCCAGGATAATATACATTGTTTTGAAAAAACTATGTCACAGCAGCAGATTATTAATTTAGTAAAATTATTTTCAAAAATGGGAATAAAAAAGATCAGGTTAACAGGGGGGGAACCGCTGTTAAGAAGAGATTTAGTGGAAATAGTCCGTGGAATAAAGGAGATAGATGGGATAGAAGAGATTACCATGACCAGTAACGGGCTGTTATTATCGGAGAAATTAGAGGAGCTGAAAAAAGCCGGATTAGCCAGAGTAAACTTAAGCCTGGATACATTTAAGAGGGATAAATTTAAAGGTATAACAGGGGTAGATGGTTTAAATAAAATTTTATCGGCTATAGATAAATTAGAAGAACTGGACATGGTTCCCATAAAGATAAATTGTGTTTTGATCAACGGCTTTAACAGCGAGGAAATAGGAGAGTTTATAAAACTTACCAAAGATAGAAAAATCCAGGTAAGATTCATTGAATTGATGACAATGGGAGATAATATAGAGTGGGGGAAAGATAAATATTATTCAGCAGAAGAGGTTATAAACAAATACAGGGAATTGAAATTTTATAGGGGAGAAAATGTAGCTAAAATTTACAAAATACCGGACTCAAAGGGAGAAGTCGGATTTATATCACCTAATTCAAATAAATTTTGTTCTTCCTGTAACAGGATAAGGATAACTTCTGAAGGGAAGTTAAAGCTGTGTCTGCATTCGGATACAGAGTACAACTTATTAGAAGTTTTAGAAGAAAAGGATCCCCTGGGGACTTTAAAAAAAATTATGGGAGAAAAACCAAAGGAACACAGGTTGAATGAAAAAAAATATATAAAAAAAAATATGGTAAGTATAGGCGGATAAGTGGGATATACATTTTAAAAAAAATTAAAATGATAGATAAGTTTAAAGTAAAAAGAATAGACTGTTATTGTGAAGTAAACTTAAAAAGGAAAAAATATGGATTATATATTAAATGGATTTATAAAGGCATTTCAACTGATAATATCTTTCAATAAGGAGCTGTATGAAGTTATCTTTCTCTCGGTAGGAGTTGCCTTTATCTCAACACTGATAATTTCAGTGATTTTCATACCCCTAGGATTAAAGTTGGGGCTGAAAAAATTTAAAGGAGAAGTGTTCTTCGCCAGAACAATATTCTCTTTGATGGGGGTCCCATCGGTAGTAGTAGGATTATTGATAGCTTTGGTCTTATCCAGGAACTCAATATTTGGTTTTTTACAACTGCTATACACTCCTACAGCCATTGTAATAGCCCAGTCATTTTTGATCCTGCCTCTGTGCCTGAGCCTGACCTATACACTGAGCCGGTCCAAGGCACGAAAAATAAACAGGGTGGGGAAAATACTGGGCGGAGGAAGAAAAGACAGATTATTCTTAATCCTGTTTGAATTAAAAGATGAATTGCTGATAATAGTTATCACCTGTTTTTCCCGTGCAATAACAGAGGTAGGGGCAGTGATGATTGTAGGAGGAAACCTCAAAGGATCCACCAGGGTGATGACAACGTCTATATCCATGTTAAATTCAATGGGGGATTATTCTACAGGAATAGCCTTGGGGATAATATTATTAGGAATTACATTTTTAATTAATAACTTCATATATGTTCATAAGATCGAGGTGGATAACTAGTTATGGGGAAAGATATTAAGATTAAAAATTTAAAAAAAAGTTTTAATAGGAAGGGTATTTTAAATATTCCGGAACTTACTTTTAGAAATGGCGGAATCAGTTATTTGCTAGGGGAAAATGGAGCAGGGAAATCCACCTTATTAAATATTCTAGCCAAGATAGACAGGGATTATCAGGGCAGGATAGATGACTCTTTTTCAGAAGAAGAGATTTCATTGGTGGATGCAAACCCGTATATGCTAAAAGGAGATGTCTATAAAAACATCGCATACCCGCTGAAGATCAGAAAAAGAGTAAATATAGAGAAGCGTATGGAAGATCTTTTGGAGATCTTTAATTTAAAGGCATTAAAAAATAAGGAAGCTTCTAAACTCTCAAGCGGGGAAACCCAGAAGGTTGCAATTGTAAGAGCACTTTCCTTTTCCCCAAAACTATTGATGTTGGATGAACCTACAGCAAATCTGGATAAAGGGGCTAAGCTGGAACTTATAGATATTTTGAAAAAATACAACCAGGGAGGCACTACTATAATTGTTGTAACTCACGATCATAGTTTTTTTGAGAATTTAAAGGGAGAAAAAATAGTCCTGGAAAAATTAGGGGTGGAATAAAAGAGGAGTCAAAATATGAACTTTCTAAAGGTAACCGATATAGATGAGATAGAAGAATTAATTTTAAAAAAGATACCATCCCTTAAAGGAAAAAAAGAGATGTGTAAACTGGAAGATTCCCTGGGCAGGGTACTGTGTGAAAACATTGCAGCTGACCTGAATGTTCCTGAATTTAACAGGTCAACAGTGGATGGATATGCCATAAAATCCAGGGAATCCCTGGGAGCTTCCCAGGGGATCCCGGCATTTTTCACCATAAAAGGTGAGGTTTTGATGGGGGAAGATAGTTCTAAAAAACTGGAAAGGGGGGAAGCTGTATATGTCCCCACAGGTGCCATGATCCCAGAGGGTGCAGATTCCATGATTATGATAGAGTTTTGCGAGATACTGGAAGATACTCTGCTGGTTCATAAACCGGTAAGCAGTTTTGAAAATATAATGGTTATGGGAGAAGATGTAAGGGAAGGCGATATTATCCTGAAAAAAGGGGCTGTTATAACCCCTGAAAATGTAGGAGTTTTGGCATCTTTAGGGATATACGAACTTCCGGTATTTAAAAAATTCAGGTTTTCTATAATTTCCACAGGAGACGAGATTATAGGAGAGGATGAGGAGTATAGGATGGGAAAAATCAGGGATATAAACTCCTATACCCTTTCCCTGGCTATTCAGAAATTTGGAGTCGTGGTAGAGAAAAAAATAGTTAAAGATAATTTCGAAACTATATTGGAAGAGGTGAGGAAATCAACCAAAAGATCCGATATAGTGCTCATTTCAGGGGGAAGTTCTGCCGGGAACTACGATTATACCAGCAGGGTTATCTCGGAATTGGACGGGGGGGAAGTCTTTGTTCACGGGATCTCTATAAAACCCGGGAAACCTACTATTATCGGGAGATCCAACGATAAACTTATCTTTGGTCTGCCCGGTCATCCCATCTCCTCCATGGTTGTTTTTAATATTGTCGTAAAAAAACTTATTGAAAGTTTATATTTTTGCGGGGATAGTGATGATTATTACTATGGGGTTTTATCCCATAACCTTCACTCTACCCCCGGACGGACAACATATCAGATGATAAATAAAACTGTTGAAAACAATGAGATAATTATTAATCCTATTTTCGGGAAATCAGGGATGATAACTCTTATGACTAAATCCAACGGATATATCGTACTGGGGAGTAATATAGAGGGCTTAGAAAAAGGAAGCAGGGTAAGGGTATATAGATTTTAGGAGGCAGAATGAGGAATACATTTATAGATAATATCAGCTTGGAAGAAACTAAACCCCTGTTTTTTAACAGGATAGAAAAATACAGTAAAAAAGAAACCATTCCCACGGAAAAATCTCTGGGAAGGGTAACATCGTCCCCTGTGTTTGCCAATGTATCATCTCCTAATTTTAATGCTTCAGCTATGGACGGGATATTAGTCAGGTCTAAAGACACGGAAACGGCCAGCGAAACCAATCCTGTAACATTAAAAAAAGATAAAGATTTTCTCTATGTAAATACAGGAAATCCTGTCAATCCCGAGTTTGATGCAGTCATCATGATAGAGGAAGTAGTGGAAGCAGAAAATGGAGATGTCAGGATAATAAAATCAGCGTATCCCTACCAGCATATCAGAAATGTAGGGGAAGATATAATAAAAAACGATATGATCCTGCCGTCATTTCACGAGATCAGGCCGGAGGATATAGGAGCTTTATTTGCCGGGGGGATATTTGAGATAGAGGTGGTTAAAAAGCCGAAAGTTGCAATTATCCCGACGGGGAGCGAGATCGTAGAAGACTACAGGAATTTAAAGGTAGGAGACATCATAGATTCCAACTCCAGGATGTTTGAGGCAATGATTACCGTATCCGGTGGGGAGCCGTACAGATATTCACCTGTCCGGGATGAAAGGGAACTGCTGAAGAAAAATATACTGGATGCAGTAGGGAAAAATGATATAGTGATTATCAATGCAGGGTCGTCAGCAGGAACCCATGATTATACAAAATCTCTCATAGAAGAGTTGGGAGAAGTTATAATTCACGGTATAGCCATCAAACCGGGAAAACCTACTATCTTAGGATTTATTGAGGACAAACCCGTAATAGGAATACCGGGATACCCCGTATCGGCATATTTTGTCTACCAGGAGTTTGTAAAATCACTCCTGGAGAAGATGTTATGCAGAGATGATGAAAAG
This sequence comes from Psychrilyobacter piezotolerans, assembly GCF_003391055.1. Classification (NCBI taxonomy): domain Bacteria; kingdom Fusobacteriati; phylum Fusobacteriota; class Fusobacteriia; order Fusobacteriales; family Fusobacteriaceae; genus Psychrilyobacter; species Psychrilyobacter piezotolerans. The sequence continues at coordinate 218,499 of NZ_QUAJ01000001.1, read as the reverse complement.
GCTGACATAGTAAAAGCCAGCTTATCCAAGCGGATATATTCCTCCTTGAAACATAAGGAGTTTGTCCGTATGACTTTAGGTTATGTAGGAGGTAAATTAGTTGCTACTCCTCTGGACAGAGGGGCAGGAGTCAGCATGAGTCTGGTGAAAGCCGATGGAATCCTTGTAATATCGAGAAATAACGAGGGGCACGATATAGGGGAAGAGGTAGAGATAAAATTACTCAAGCCGTTATCAGCTATAAAAAAATCCATAGTAGTGATTGGAAGCAATGATCCCATAATGGACAGGATTTCCGATAGAATAAAATTGTCGTTATCCCATGTGGGTAGTTTTGGTGGGGTATTGGCATTAAAGAAAAAGGAAACCACCATAGCTCCTATCCATATACTGGATAGTAAAAGCGGAACATACAATACAGGTGTTTTAAATAAATATTTCCCTTCTGGGGATGCGGCCTTGATAAAAGGGATAAAGAGGGAACAGGGACTCATGGTACCCAAAGGAAACCCCAAAAATATAAGGGGAATAGAGGATCTGATCCGGGCTGATCTGACATTTATGAACAGGCAGAGGGGGGCAGGAACCCGTATCCTTCTGGACTATAATCTGGAAAAATTAGGTATAGATAATAACGATATCCAGGGTTATGAAAGGGAAGCTGTAACCCATATGGCGGCAGCAATGTCGGTGAAATCTTCAACCTGTGACCTGGCTTTAGGGGTGAAATCTGCAGCAGATATATTGGATCTTGATTTTATTTTAGTAGATTATGAGGACTATGATTTTGCAGTTTTAAAGGACAGTTTGGAAGATGAAAGAGTTTTAAAGTTTATTGAATATTTAAAATCGGAAGAATTTTCTAAAGAGATAGATAATATACCGGGATATAAGTTGGAGAATCCAGGGGAGATAGTTGAGATTTCTTAGAACTCCTTCTTTCGATGTTTCCTCTTTCTGTAAAGAGGAAACAAAGTGTAACGACTATAAACTTCGAAGTTGAAAGTTCTTATTACCCTCTTCCTCTTAGGTCTCTCCCTTCACATCGAAAAAAATATTTTTATTAAAAGTATATTTTTTGTACTCGTGAATCGGGAGAAACCAAAGCAAGGACAGTTATAGTTCTTTCTCCCTACGAGGGAGAGAGTACCTGAAGGGGGAGAGAGGGTCTTATCTATCGGGGCATGATGGGCACGACGAAACTCGCAAAGGTTATACTGGGAAGCAGGATAACATCCAGAAAAAGAATTTAAAAGAAAAAAATTGGACACGGAGAACCCAGAGGAAAGAAGAGTTACCCAGAGAAAAACCTCAGTGTATCTCTAACCTCACCTCGGTGAGTCTCCGTGTAAAAAGGTTCCAAAATCTGTGTAATCTGTGACAAAAGATTAAGTTCCAAAGGTTCCGCCTTTGATACGGGATACTTTTTCTCTTGAAAGAAAAATTAACGAAAAAGTTCAAGAAGGTTTATAAATGTCTTTGTATAGTAAGTCACAATCGTCATTGTAGAAACAGTACTGCCGAAGCGTAACGACTATAAACTTCAAAATTTAAAGTCAGAAAGAGTTTTTGTTTTTTTATTCTTGAATTTCATTTCTTTTTCTAGATGTTACCTAGCTTCACAATAAATATCTGACTTAGTCGTCCAGCAGAATAAGTTCCACAGTGAAGCGAGGACTGTCACAGTAAAAAGACGAAAATCATCTCTGACTTACCCCTATAACATCATTTAGAAAAAGTCTGCTTTTCTTTCCTCTATTTCTTTTTCAGATAAAAAGTAAATAGAGTCCGTTAAGGGTGACACCCTTAGAACCTTCAATTTTCCCGAATGACGAGTACGAATTTTTTTTAGCGTAATTCGCGGTAGAAAAGAAAGGTTCTAGCCAAGAAAAAAAGAATTTAAAAATCTGTGTCAAAAAAAATTAAACATAAATTAGATAATTATAAAAAATAAGGAGAAGATCATGGGTAGTATAAAAGGAAAGATACTTGCAATAAATATAAGTGAAACAAAGGGTGTGGTTAAACAACCTATAAAAACTGGAGTGTTTAAGGTAGATCATGGTTTGGTAGGAGATGCCCATGCCGGTAACTGGCATAGACAGGTCAGCCTGTTGGATAATTCCAGTATAAAAAAATTAAAGAATTTAGACGGGGTGGGGTTCTGTACAGGAAAATTTGCCGAAAATCTGACAACAGAAGGAATGGTTTTATATGAAATACCGGTTGGAACAAAGTTAAAAATTGGTGAAACCCTCCAGGAGGTAACCCAAATAGGAAAAAATTGTCATGTAGGATGTGAGATCAGAAAATTAGTGGGAGACTGCGTTATGCCCAGAGAGGGGATATTCACTAAGATCTTAAAGGGTGGAGAGATAAAAGAGGGCGATCTAATAGAAGTTGTAGAAGATTAAGATACTGGTGGAAAAATATTATAATATGAAGCCATGATTTCATCTATGTTTTCAAATTTGAAAGTATAAACGAAAATTTTAAGTATATATAAAAAAGTTAGGTAAAGTCGACTTTGCAGAATAATAGTAGAAAAAATACATTTTTATTTATAAATGGAGGGATTGTTATTAAACACTGTATTTATATTAATAATGATAGTGAAAATTTTACATATGTAAAAAAAGAGCATATTATTCCTGCTGGACTTGGTGGAATACGTACGTTACCAAATGGATATGTGTCTGATAAAGTGAATGAAAAATTTTCTCCTCTAGAGATGAATATAATGAGAAATTCATTTATTTCAATCAATAGAAATAATTTTGGTCCAGGAAAAAGAGGATCGTTAAATGTAAAAAAAATAAAATCCCCAATGGTACGAGTTTTAAAAGAGGGCGAGATACCAAACGATTCCTATCAGCTTGGATTTATATTCGCTGGAGAATCACATATAATTCCTCAAATATATATTGACTTCAATGACGCTGAGAATTCCTGTTTACCTACGTTTTTTAATATTAATCGTAGCAAGGAAGATATACTTAGTTTTCAATTAAAGCTCTTAGTTTTCTTGTTGGATAAAAAAAGAAGTTACATTATGGTAGAGATGCCATATTCAACTAAAAAACATTTTATCAATATTGGAATTAACAATAACAAGTGGTTTGCAGCAACTTCCCATAAAAGAATTAATATGGATTTTTTAGCTCTTGTTCTTATTACAGCATTGCTTGAGGAAATTAAAAAAAATGTTAAAGGAACTAAGAAAATTTTGAATTTAGGTAAAAAAAATCATAAATATACTTATCAAATTGACTTAGAATCTGTAGATATGCATTTTTTATATTTAAAAACGGCTTTTAACACTCTTGCTTACCTAAAGGGACATGAATTTGTTTTAAATAGAATATTCAATTCAATTAGGGAGAGTATCCTAAATTGTACAAACATTGATCAGTTTATTATTAAAGAGAAAGATATTTTAAATAATGTTATTGAAATAATAGAAAAAACACCTGAAAAATCTCATTACTCAATGATAATTGCAAAAGACAATAACATTTATGGCGTTGTTAGTTTTTATAATGAACTACCGGCTATAATTAGGATTACCAATGAGTATATTGGAGAATCTTTTAAAGGTGGATTAGTTTGTGACTGGAAAAATAGGAAAGAAATGGATTTATCTGAGTTTGATGAATTATAATAATATATAGAGGTGATTGCCACTAATGTAAAGGTATCCTATAGCTAGAGTTAAGATATAAGGACGTGTCTCCCCATATTGGGGAATCAGTTATATTAGATCATTTGGAATACTAAAACAGCCTTTCTCATTAGGTTCGAATTCATGAATTGAGATTACTGCTTCTATGTTTAGCACGCCATAAATATGTGGATAGTCATAATTTAGATTGTAAAGGTCTTCCCATTTAACTTCAGCATGAACCTTATCTTCATCAATACAGAGTAGTATTAAATTCTTAACACCTTTATATATTTGGTTTGCCACATGGGTAACTTTATGGAGATCAGAGCAATGAATAAAGCCCTCTGAATCCAGACAGCTTGTGAGATATTCACCACTAGAAACTTGACTGAGCCAATAATCTTTATCTACTATATGAAATATCATTTTGAACCTCCGCTTTTAGTTGATAAGTGTAGTATAGCATAAACCTATAAAGCTATGTTTAATTATAAAGGAGCTTTGTGAGGTAAATAAATTATGATGAAAATAATATCTTCAGCAGGATAATTCCCAAAGAGGAAATAGAAAAGGTATATATTAATGCAGAGAATTTTTAGAAGGTTAAAAATTAATAACTCGACTTGTGCAAATTTTAAAGTTCAATGAATTTAAAGACAAAATGTTAAAAAGTAATAAATAAAAGGACACTGTTTTTCAGTGTCCTTTTAAGGTTGATTTTATTGGTTCGAGTTATGAGAGTTCCAAAATGAGTAAAGCACAACATTCATTTAAGAGGTTTATAAAATATTGTATCCCAATAAATTAGTATTTAACTCCATCTTTAAGAGTTATAATTATATTTATATTCGATTTGTCCGTTCTCGTAATAGGAAATCCATTCCCCATATAGTTTTCCATCTTTATAAATTCCTTTAAGTTTTATTTGTCCATTCTCATAATAGAAAATCCATTCCCCATTTAGTTCTCCATCTTTATAAATTCCTTTAAGTTTTATTTGTCCATTTTCATAATAACCAATAACTGCCCCATTTGCGAATCCAACTTTATAATTGTATTTATATTCGATTTGTCCATTTTTGTAATAGCTAATCGATCTTCCATTTGCGAATCCATCTTTATAATTATATTTATATTTTATTTGTCCATTTTCGTAATAGCCAATTGATTCCCCATTTAATATCCCATTTTTACAGTTGTATTTATACTCAATTTGTCCATTTTCGTAATACTTAATAAATTCCTCATTTGCTAACTCATCTTTATAATTGTATTTATATTCAATTTGTCCATTTTCGTAATAGCCAATCCATTCCCCATCTTTTCTATTTTTATAATCCATCCCATTTCTGTTTTGTAATTGATCTTTTTTAATTGAGTTTCCATAACTCATTAAACTTATACTAATTATTAATAATACTAATAATTTTTTCATTCTTCCTCCCTTTTTCATTCTTTTTTTTTAGTCTCACTCAAAAAATTTAAAAAGTCAATTTTTAAAGGGACAATGTTTGTTTTAGATGATTAGACAACAAAAAATAAAGTTTGCACAAGTTGGGTGAATAAAAGAAACTTGAAATTAAAAAAATATATTATATACTTTAATGTAGGGTTATTATATTAATGTTATCTCCGAGTGGAAATTTCCAAGGATGTTTTATTTATGATTTTAGATGTATTACTAATTATTTTAATATCTGTTCTGTTATTTATTTTGCTGCTGCTGTTTTTTCCTTTTACCTACAGTATTAAACTGGCAAATAACAAAAACTGTTTTTACTGTGGTGCAAAGGTAAGATGGTTGTTTGGTTTATTTCAATTAGGCTATAGTAATAAGCAGCTATTTTACATCAAGGTGTTTGGCAGATCCATTAAAATTAAAAGTAAAAAAACTGCACAAAAACAGAAAATTGAAGAAAATGAAAAGAAAGGCAGAACCAGGGTTAAAAAAAGGAAAATGACGAAAAAGGGAGTAAAATATATAGTTCACTGTTTAAAAAAAGTGTTGAAAAAATATAAACCCAAAAAGTTTGTCATCAGCGGGGAGCTTGGGTTTGAAGACCCCGGCATTACAGGTTTTGTACATGGCTTAAGCAGCTTTTTCAGCATCCCCATGGATATGGAAAAATTTAGATTTAGGTATGACGAGGAGATTTATAACGGGACAATATACACAGACGGGACGTTTGCTTTATATTATTTGGTTTTTATTTTTTTAAAACTGATTTTGTATAAGCCGGCAAGGCTTGTCTTAAGATAATAATAAATTTAATGGAGGTTATAACCATGGCTATTAAAGAAAATATTGATCAGTTGTTTGACAAATTTGAAAATTTTATTAAAAACAAAACTGTCATTGGAGAACCATTTCAAATAGGGGATATTACTTTAATCCCGACTCTTTCCCTTTCTTTTGGATTGGGAACAGGCAATGGGGAAGAATCAGACCCAAAAAAAAACCAGCAGTCTGGTAGCCATGGTGCCGGCTTCGGCTCCCATATAACGCCTGTTGCTGTGATTGTCATTAAAAACGGAGAAGTGAGTGTTCTTCCGATTAAGAAAAATACTGGATTGGAGAAGCTGTTAGAGATGGTCCCTGATTTGATGGATAAGCTTAAAGAGGTTGCTCCTGATAGTTTCAAGAAAGAATCTGAAAATGATTAAATAAAAAGTACCCATCCTTTATCTAATGATAGCAGAATGGGTACTTTAAACTGTACCCTTTGTCAAGGACACTTAAAAAAAGGTATAGTCAGGCTACTGATAAAAGATGATTCCTGTATTGCACGGGAGTCATCTTTTTTTAATTCCATTGATACCTATGGTTATTATAATAATTCATGTATCTTGAAATTTCTTTTCTAATCTCATCTTTATAATTTTATTGGACAATTACATCTGTTTATAAATCAATAAAACTTTATAAATGCATAAGGAATTAACCTTGGTATAGTACCATAGCTAATCTTTCTCCCATCTTTATAAATTTCTTTAGATTTAATTTTCCCATTTTTATAATAGGTAATCCATTCCCCATCTTTTTTCCCATTTTTATAATGTCCTTTATATATGACTTTTCTATTTTTACTATAGGCAGTCACTTCCGTATCTGCGAATTTATTGTAAAAATGTCTTCTAAGTTTGATATTTTTGTTATGTAATTGATTAATTGATTTACTATAACTCATTAAACCTATACTAATCACTAATATTAATATTATTTTTTTCATGACTCCCTCCTTTGATTTTTTTAAAAATTATTAACCACTATTTAAGTGTGCTTTTAAATAATAATATATTCAATTTTTTTAAGTTTATCTTTATTTTTTTAAGTCTTGTTAAAGGTTAACTTTATCTTTAAATAGTTAGCGTTTTATGTCGTTATTGTAGTAGTACCTCAGAATTTAGTTGTTTTTTTAATTATTTTAAAGAGATAATCGTTTATTTTAGGCAAGAAACTTGAAATTAAGAAAATATATTATATACTATATTGTAAGATTATTATATTAATGTTATCTCCGAGTGGAAATTTCTAAGGATCTTTGACATCTATGAAATGACACCAATGGGTCTTTCGGGAAACTGAATTTCCTCCCGCATTTGGAAAGGAGTGGACCAAAATAAGGAGGAATGTATTATGAAAATTTGTAGAATCGACATGGGTACCAAGATCGTTAGTTTTGAAGAGGTAAAACCTGAATATACAGGATTAGGCGGGAGAGGACTGACATCCAGAATTATATCCGATGAAGTTGATGCCGCGTCACATCCGCTGGGGAAGAACAATAAGTTAGTCATAGCTCCGGGTCTTTTTGCAGGAACTTTGGCACCAAGTTCAGGAAGGCTCAGTGTAGGAACCAAGAGTCCGTTAACTGGCGGGATAAAGGAATCCAACGCAGGGGGAACAGCAGCCCAGAGCCTGGCAAAATTAGGGTATAAGGCAATTATTATAGAGAATAAACCTGAAAATCAGGAATTAAACCTCATAAAAATAACTCCTGAAGGAGTGACAATAGAAGATGCCGGCTACTTAAAGATGAAAGGGAACTATGATGTAGGAAATATCTTGAGAGAAAAATGCGGTGAAAAAGTAACTGTAATGTCGGTAGGACAGGCTGGGGAGATGAGATTAACTGCAGCATCAATTGCAGTTACAGATCCGGAAGGAAGACCAACAAGACATTGCGGAAGGGGCGGAACCGGGGCAGTTCTCGGGTCCAAAGGGATAAAGGCAATAGTTATTGATCCCGGGAAGGAAAACAAAGTTGAATACCATGATATAGATTCATTTAGGACTGCAGCCAGAAACTTCTCCAAATCGGTCTTAGCCCACCCTGTATCCGGGCAGGGTCTGCCGGCATATGGAACGGCAGTTCTGGTAAATATTTTAAATGAAGCCGGGGGATTACCTACAGATAACTTTAGAGATGGCAGGTTTGAATTTGCCGAAAGTATCAGTGGGGAAACTATGTTTGAAACTATTCAAAAAAGAAAGGGGCAGACAACCCATGCATGTCATCCTGGATGTATCATGAGATGTTCCCAGGTGTATAATGATAAAAAAGGGGATTATCTTACAGGGGGATTTGAATATGAAACTATCTGGGCATTTGGAGCTCACTGTCATATAAAAGATCTGGATTCAATAGCCAAGATGGATAAAATGTGTGATGATTTTGGAGTAGACACCATAGATACTGGAGTTGCAGTAGGAGTTGCAATGGAAGGCGGATATTTAGAATTTGGTGATGATAAAGGTGCACTAAAGTTATTGGAAGAGATCGGTAAAGGTTCACCTATCGGGAGAATCATAGGTAATGGAGCTGCATTTACAGGTCAGGCATTTGGAACAGAGAGGGTGCCCGTAGTAAAAAGGCAGGCGCTGCCAGCTTATGACCCCAGATCGGTAAAGGGGCAGGGAGTAACCTATGCAACTACTCCAATGGGAGCAGATCATACGGCAGGATATGCAGTTACGTCGAACATATTAGGGGTAGGAGGAGTTGTGGACCCATTAAAGAAAGAGGGACAGGTGGAGTTATCCAGAAATCTTCAAATAGCAACAGCAGTTTTAGATAGTTTGGGATTCTGTATCTTTGTAGCCTTCCCTATCTTAGATGATGAAACTGCCTTCCCCGAAGTAGCTAATATGATAAATTCAAAATATGACACTAATTTTGATATTAATGAGATCCTTGCAGGGGGGCAGGAAGTATTAAAGCTGGAAAAAGCATTTAATCAAAGGGCTGGAATAACAAAGGTTCAAGACAGGTTACCTGAATTTTTCAAAGAGGAAGCAGTCGCTCCTCACAATGTAACATTTGATTTTACAGATGAAGAATTAGATAAAACATTGGAATTTTAGGAGGATGGAAAATATTCAGATAGAAATAAGACTTTTTGCTTATTTGAGGGAGCTGCTTCCTCTAGAGAGCAGAGGGGTAAAAAAGATACAAGTGAAAAATGATCTGACAATAGATGATTTGATGGACGAGATTGGAATTTCAGAAAAAGAAATTATGATAGTTATGATCAACGGGATAAGGAAATTAGATTATAATGAATCTATGAAAGAAGGGGACAGGGTAGCTATCTTCCCCCCTGTAGGAGGGGGATAAGATGGACAGGTATTCCAGGAATAAAAAAATGATATCGACCCATGAGCAAAAGAAACTATCCGAATCCACGGTAGTTATCTTAGGTATGGGAGGCTTAGGGGGATATGCAGTTGAGATGCTTACAAGGATAGGAGTAGGAAAACTTATCCTTGTGGATTTTGATAAATTTGAGATGTCTAATTTAAACAGGCAGATAATCTCTACAGAAGATAATTTGGGAATATCTAAGGTAGAGGAAGGTAAAAAAAGGGCAGAAACTATAAATCCGGAGACGGAAGTTATGGCAATCAATAGGAAAATCTCCAGTCATAATATCGATGCCATCATAAAAGGGGCAGACATAGTGGTAGACGCACTGGATTCTCCTGGATTAAAAAAGATTGTAGAGCTATCTTGTGATAAAAACAATATTCCCATGGTTCATGGAGCTATAGGAGGGTGGATAGCACAGGTAGCAGTGATCATGCCGGGAGATTTTATTTTGGATAAAATTTATAAGGAAGATGACCTGGAAAATAAGATGGGGAATCCCAGTTTCACCCCTGCCCTGGCAGCTTCTATCCAGGTAGGAGAAGTAATCAAGCTCCTATTGAATAAAGGAGAAGTCTTAAACAATGAGGTCCTGTATATCGACCTTGAGTACAACAGTTTTACCAGATTGAAGGTGTAATGACTAAAATAGAGGGGGATGATCGCAGGATTATTCCCCTCTATTTTAATGGTTATAATGTTTTATTAACTAATAAAATCGTGTTAATATATATTATAAAAATAAATTTAAAGGAGAATATAAAGATGTTTTTTGTATTAAAGAGCAGATATAGAAGGGAAAAAATAGAACTGCTGGGTAAGATAGATAAACTGAGAGGCAGACTGGAGAAATTAGGCAGGGATAAATTAGAGATTCAGAATGGATATAAAAAAATAGAGGAAGAAAACACCACCTTAAAGCAGAAATTAAAGGTTAGGAATGGTGAATTAAGGGAATTGAGAGCAAAATTAGATGATGTAGATGGCAGACTGAAAACAAAGGTGGAGGAGAAAACAAGGGAATATGAGGAAAAGATGAAGAGGATGCAGTCTTCATATGACAGACTGGTATTTGAATTGGATGAGATGAGGCACAGGTAGGCTTACTCTTTCCTCTTTGGCGTTTTCACGAGGTCATGAATATAAAAAAAATTCATAATTAAAATTTTTTTTAATATGACAATAGAGAAAACTATAGACAGGTTTGAGAGTGAGGTCTTTTAAAAGAATTGAAATTAAGGTATAATTTATAGAAATAAAAGGAAAAAATCAGGAGGAATTTATGAGTATACTAACGAGAGAAGAGGCCGGTAAATTAGTTGAAGGACTGAAAGAAAGCGGAAAAAAGGTGGTCTTTACCAATGGGTGTTTTGATATCCTGCATGTGGGACATCTCAGATATTTAAATGAAGCCCGTGAATGCGGTGATATATTGATCGTGGGAGTTAACTCCGATGACTCTGTAAGAAGGTTAAAGGGGCCTACAAGACCTATAAATGGTGAGATGGACAGGGCAGAATTATTGTGCGGGCTAAAGGCTGTAGATTATGCTGTAATATTCCCGGAGGACACCCCTGTAGAGATAATAGAAACATTGAAGCCCTCTATCCATGTAAAGGGAGGAGATTACAAGAAGGAAGATCTTCCTGAAACTGTGGTAGTAGAGAAAAACGGAGGAGAGGTAAGGATCCTTACCCTGGTAGATGGGAAATCTACCTCCAATGTAGTGAAAAAGATAGCGGAAAACAAAAATTAAAATAAAAAACTTAGCCACCAATAAATACTGATTAGCACCTAGAAAAAGGTGATAGAACGCGGATGCTATGCATACACGGATGGTGTAAAAAGGTAATCGCAGATTTTATTTCCAGTAAAAAACAGTGAAAATCCGCTAGATCCGCGTAATCCGTGTTCTATAAATTGGTGTAATTCGTGACAAAAAGGAGAATGAAAAAAATGAAGAAAATATTATCATTTGAGGAATTGACGGAATTAGCAGTTAAATTAGCTGATTTTGTAATTCCAAATGACGTTATAGCACTGGTAGGAGATCTGGGAACAGGAAAAACAACTCTGACTAAAACAATAGCAAAAGAATTAGGGATCACCGGCAATATAAAAAGTCCCACATTTAACTATGTATTGGAACATCTAGGGGGGAAGATGCCCTTATATCATTTTGATGTTTATAGACTGTCCGACCCTGAGGAAGTATATGAGATCGGGTATGAAGATTATCTGCATAACGACGGGCTGACAATAATAGAGTGGGCCAACATAATAGATACAGAGTTACCCAAAGAATATATAGAGATAAAAATATATCACAGGGATGAGAATTCCCGTGAAGTTGAGATGAAATTTATCGGGAATGAAGAAAGAGAGAAGGAGTTAAATAAATTATGGTAGTATTGGGAATAGATGCTTCTACTAAAACAGGTAGTGTAGCATTATACGATAGTGAGATAGGGATTTTATCGGAAATAAATGCAAATATAAGGCTGAATCATTCAGATTCTTTGATGTCCATAGTGGATATGGTATTCAGCCTGGCTAAACTTAAGCCAAAGGATATAGACAGGATAGCTGTCAGTATAGGGCCTGGATCATTTACAGGAATCAGAGTAGGAGTAGGAACAGCCAAAGGACTGGCTTACAGTATCGGCTGCGACCTTGTAGGGGTAAATGAATTGGATATCCTTGCACATACTGTGTCACAAACTCCCAATAAGATTATGTCACTGATAGATGCCAGAAAGGGAAGGGTGTATTATTCTGCCTATGAATATAATGGTGACCTGATGACGCGGGTATCCCAGTATGGAGCCGAGGAGCTAAAATTAATATTGGAAGATTTTAAAGGGGAAAAAATTACTTTTACAGGTGACGGAAGTATTGTCTATAAGGAAATAATAGATGAAGTTATGGGAGATAATGCCGTATATAATTTAAAATCCAACTCAATGGTAAGAGCGGGAATTATGGCTGAGATGGCAGTGGAAAGAGATGCAGATAACCTTTATACACTGGAGCCTTATTATATCTCGAAAACCCAGGCTGAAAGGGAAAAAGAAGCCAGGGAGAAGAAGTAATCATGAACAACACGAATAAAATTATTTTTAGGAGTGGTGAATATGGGGATTACAAAACAAGAGTTAACAGAGGAAGCAACTGATAAAACAAAAGAAATGTATGTTGAATTTAGTGTGATGCTGGAAGAAGTTATTCAAAAAGGCCTGGATATAGTAGTTTCTTTAAATGAAAGTAAGGTAACTGGCCGGGAAGAAAAACAGCAGCAAATAATGATTTCTATTTTAAAGGAAATACTGGAAAAAATAGATGGGATAATTATATTATCGGAAAAATATTCCCAGCAGAATATATCTGTTTTAGCAAGAAGTGTTTTAGATGGTTTTTTAGATCTGAATTTTATGCTGAAAGCCCCCAAAAGAGCATTAGCTTATATTTACTGCAAAAGTTTAGATTATCTGTCTAAATATGAAAAAATGGAATTATCGGCAGATGACCAGGAGGGTATAAAATCAATTCAACAACAGTTGGGAGACGAACTAAAAAAACAGCGGGGAAAGAAAAAAGAAAGTAACGATCACAGACTTAACTGGAAAAGCTTTTATTTTGATGAAAAAACAGACGATCCTTACAAAAGTAAGGGTGCAAAGATACACTATAGTTTATTATGTGCTGAAACCCATAACCAAGGTTCGATTATTCACAGTTATTCAGAGGATAATAGTTTTAAATTGAGAGGATTTAGAGATACTTCGAAAACTGAAATAGGGTTAATCTCACAGATAATTGCACGTTTTTCAGGGGAAATATTTGATAGGATGGTTAAGTTGTATATCCGGGAACCTTCATCTAATTTAGAAAAATGGCGGGAAGAAATATTTGAAAAATCAGAAAAGTTGATAAAATTAGATAATGAAAGATTGGCAGGAACAACAAAATTGAATGCTGAAATATAAGGATGGCATTATAAAGATTTCTGATTAGACATTTTTAGTTTCGTAGACGATAAAGGAGGATTTATGAGAATAGTTATTATAGGCGGAGTAGCAGCAGGAATGAGTGCAGCAGCAAAGGCTAAAAGAATGGCTAAAAATTCAGAGGTCATAGTATATGAAAAGGGAAGTATCGTATCTTTTGGAGCCTGCGGGCTGCCCTATTATGTAGGAGATTTTTTTGACAATCCCAAAGGTATGATTGCCAGGACTCCGGAACAGTTTAGAGAATCCGGTGTAGAAGTGAATATAAATCATGAGGTTTTAAAGGTAGATGTGGAGAGAAAAATAGTAATAGTTAAAAATTTAGTGACAGATGAAACTTTTGAAAGTTCATACGATAAATTAATGGTAGCTACAGGTGCTAATGCTATCCTGCCGCCAGTTGAAGGATTGAAAACTTTAAAAAATATTTTCACTTTGAAATCTATGGATGACGGTATCAGTTTAAAGAAAGCCATAATGAAAGAGGAAAATAAAGAGATAGTAGTGATCGGTGCCGGGTACATAGGGATAGAGGTTGTAGAAGCGGCGAAAAATCTGGGGAAAAATGTAAGGGTTATCCAACAGGGAAAAAGGATGATGTCAGCTTCTTTTGACAGTGAGATAACAGATCTTATGGAAAAAGAGGTAAGATCACATGGTGTAGAACTTCATTTAGAAGAGATTGTAAAAAAAATAGAGGGAAATGGTGTGGTAGAAAGGGTCATTACCGATAAGGGTGAATACAGTGCTGATATCGTAGTTGTAGCCACTGGTGTAAGACCTGCAACAGGATTCCTGGAGGGTACAGGAATTGAGATGGACAGGGGAGCTATTATAATAGACGAAGAGGGAAAAACATCTGTAGATAGTATCTATTCAGCAGGAGACTGTGCAGTGGTATATCATAAAGTCAGAAAGAAAAATGTGTATATTCCTCTGGCTACAACAGCTAACAAAATTGGAAGGGTAGTAGGGGAAAATTTAGCCGGGGCTAAAATTAAGTTCAATGGGACTCTGGGATCTGCCTGCATCAAGGTAATGGATTTAGAAGCCGGAAGAACAGGGATAACAGAAACCGAAGCCAAATTAGACGGGATAAACTATAAAACTGTATTAGTAAAGGATAAAAATCAAACTAATTATTATCCGGGACAGGAGAATATTTTTGTAAAATTAATATATGATGCTGAGACTAAGGTTATTTTAGGAGGGCAGATTATAGGAAAAAATGGAGCTGTATTGAGGGTAGATGTTATTGCCATGGCAGTTGCTGCAAAGATGAAAACTTCAGAATTAGGAATGATGGATTTTTGTTATTCTCCTCCATTTGCCAGAACATGGGATGTACTCAATGTAAGCGGAAATGTAGCTAAATAGATATAAATTATACTTTTAAATACCTACTGAATAATGTGTTTTTCTGGTAAATTAGTCATTAGATTTAGTAGTCAAAAGAAGAGGCTTGATCTTTTTGGATCAGCCTCTTCTTATATTTTTATATTGAGTATAACTTATTTTGTTTCTTCTGCAGATCCTTCTTCATTTTGAGGCTGCTGCTGAGGGATAGGTCTTCCAAACATCCATTCCATTTCCCTTCTCAGTCCGGTAAGATCATATTCATTGTCTTCAATAGTAAGGATATTATTTTCAGGGAATAAGATATGCCCTTCTTCCAACTTTTCATTGACGTCTAAGCTCAGCTGTAACTTTACAACAGTATCCACATCCACTGGTTTAAAATCACTTTTGATAGTTCTGATGATTTTTTCTTTAGAAGCTAAGATAGCTTCTACTTCTCCATCTTGAAAATGTCTTTTAGGCGGATAAGACGTAGTAAACAGAGTTTCAGTCATTAAAAACTTTAATCCGCTGGGAGTTTTTTCTAAGATGTCTAATGTATATGTTCCCCTTTCGGCAATAACAAATTGTTCAATGTTGATTACTTTTCTACCGTGACCAAACATATCTCTGGGAACTGGTAACTCTCCACTGGATAATAATTCATCACTAGGACTGTTGATTCTCATCTCGAAGTTAGTATCTCTATTTAACCCTTCGAATGCTAAGTATATAGATAGTTTAGGCATTCCAATTGGAAAAATAGGCTGAACCAAGCTGTCGAATTGTCCTGCTATATCAAACCCACGACTTTGAGGATTGAATGATGTTGCATGTGATGTTAAGCAATGTTTTAATTTAATTGACATAATATCTCTCCTTTTGACAGGGTGGTGACCCCTATATTTTATTTAGAATATAAATCTAATATTTCTTTCATATTTTGAATTTCTTCTGCAGTTATTGCTGTTGTTACCGATCTGTCATCGACCTCACTATAATACTTTATCTCTCCGTGATTACTCTCAGCCATTTTTTTCATAGCATCGATCTCCTGAGGTTTTAAAGCAAAAGCTATGTACTCCTCAACGGAATCTACAAGATTTGATTTATCCCTCCAAAAAGCTGTATTTAATTTTCTGGCCATAAAATTCATATGATAGGTTTCATGGGAGATTAAATCCAGAGCGTTCATATAGATCCACTCATCCCCCCTGTATTTCAATGCCAGGTATAGAGTTTTTTCCCGGGTCTTTTTATCTTCTTTCAACACTAGGAAGTGCTGGTTTTCGTAGACCGAGTATTTCATTTTTTTCTTGGTATATATAGATTCCTCACTATCTTTAATATAAACAGAGGGATCTTCCTTACTCTTACTGTATCCTTTTTCAATAGTTCTGACATAGGCATTTTTAGAACATCCCATGAAGGAAAGTAAGAGGGTTAAAAGTAGCATCTTTTTAAAAAAATTCATAGTTCCTCCTAATCATTATAGTACAAGAATATCATAATTAGATATTTTTGTAAATATTCAAACCTTTTCTTTGCCGTTATCCTAAACTTTGTTTTTGAAGTGGACTAAAATTTGACTTTAACTTATCTCATAGAACGCGGATCTCTTCGAGATACACAGAAAAATCTCTGATTCACACTGATAATTACGTTTTCTTGGTTTAAACCCCAAAAATAAAAATCTGTGATTATCTCCATTTTATCCGTGTATGTATCTATGCATCCGCGTTCTATTGTTTCTCTTCATTTTCAATTATATCCCTAGCTTCTTCTATGCTGGTGAACTTCTCCTCTAACTGTAACTTATACAGATAGTTCAGGATCTTTTTAAATTCCTTCCCGCTCTTATATCCCCATGAAAGCAGGTGGCTGCCGTTGACTAAGGGAGTCAGATCATCTTTTATCTCCAGATAGATAGACCTTATCTTTTGGATGTTATCCAGTTCCTGTGAGTTGTCTAACCGTCCCCTTCCTAAAACATCAGCTTTATAGACTTTGAGGAGTTTAGGGATATCTACCTGGACAGCTAGCTTTCTTATTGTGATTTTATTGACCTTGTTGTTTAACATCAATATCAATGGGGCAGCATGGTAAAAAATTAAATCAGAAGCAGAAGATATGAGTTTTTTGTTGTTTGTAAATTTACCTATTAAATCTAAAAACATCTCCCTGGATGCTCTGGTATGCCCTTTAAAATTGGTGTCTTGTGTAAGGTTTTTTCCGATATCGTGAAATAAAAGGGCTACCATAAGGTCTGCTGTTCTTTCGGTGGTTTTTAGGATATCAAGGGTCATAAGGGTGTGGGTGAAAACATCTCCCTCAGGATGAAAAACTTTATCCTGGATTGTTTTTTTAGACCGGTATAGATTTGGAAACAGGATCTCGACTCCTCCAACCTCATCCAGGAGCCTGAAAGTTTTGGAAGGTTTCCTGTGATTTAAAAGGATTTTCTCCAATTCCCCCATGATTCTTTCCCGTGGAATCTTTTGAATCAGGTGAAAATTTGTTGAAATTAAGACCTTTAGATCCTCCGAAAGCTTAAAATTTAACCTCCCTGCCAGCTCGATGGTTCTAAATAATCTGAGGGGGTCTTCTAAAAAAGTTTCACGGTCTATATATTGTAAAATTTTATTTTCAAGGTCTGATTTTCCATTATAAAGGTCTATAGTCTTCTCTGTCAGAGGGTTGTAGTAAAGGGAGTTGATGGTCAGATCCCTGTTTAGAATGGAAGTCTCTATATTTAAAGCGGGGTTGAATCCGTCACCGTCTCGTGGTAGAGTAATTTCTAAATTTTCGATGAGATAGACCTTGTAGAGGCTGCCGACTAATTTCCATCTGCCGAAATTATTTAATATTTTTTCTATTTGTGCAGGAGAAACTCCTAAGATTTCTATGTCTATATTTGAGTTTTTTTCAATGGGATTGTTGTAGATAAAAAAATCTCTCACAGCCCCGCCTACCACATATAGACAACCATTTATCTTTTGGATCTCCTTAGCTAATTCTATATACATCTTTACTCCTTCAGTTTGCCGCTTTATGGTAATTATACCTCAGATAGGAGTGATTTAAAACTTTTTTTCTCTCTTCGTTTTCTATGGCACGAATATTAAATTACCTGAAAATAAAATAATTTAAAACATAACCAAAGGCTGAACTTTATAACAGATCTTTCGTTTCTATGACTTTGTTTTTTTTGCACCTATCTGGATCATTTGTAGGGCATAAAGTTTCTTGTAATTCTACATGATGAATAAGTGAAAGATAAGCATAATTAATAGTTTATGATAAATCACGATAAAATTAAAGTAGGCTACGGTTGTTCGGCTTTAAGAGATCCATAATTAAGAAGGTGATGAAGAACAAGTGTTATTTTAAATCTTGACTTTTAAAATAATAGGTGTTATATTACACTAGTAATTAATTAGGAAGGTCAAATTGTTGATCTGTTAAAATAAAAGAGAAAGAAGGAGAAATGAAAAAATGAAGAAAATATTATTTGGATGTATAGCTTTACTTAGTACAGTATCATATGGAGCCAGTGTAGACGCACTAGCTAACTCAACGCCAGCATATATGGGGAACCCGGCTCAAAATGCTACATTAACAGCAGAGGCGGTTTATTATAATCCGGCAGGTTTAGTCCATTTAGAGGACGGAAACTATATGAGTATAGGAGGACAGCTGTCTAATATTACTTACGAGATGGAAAAGGGTGGGGATAACTATAAGGCTAACGATCCAATGGGGATTATACCTAATTTAAGTTATATTCATAAGAGTGGAGACTGGGCATTCTATGCCAACACTGGAGGAGCAGCAGGAGGACCTACTTTAGACTATGAGGATGGAGTACCTTTATTGGATGGTTTACTTCATGGTGGACTTGGAGCTGATTTTGGTGGAAGCGGTACCGTTGAAGGGAAAAATGCCTATGTCATGGCTAACCTTGGGACGGCCTACAGATTAAACAATGAATGGTCGGTGGCAGCAGGGGTTAAATATATCTATGCCCAAAGAAATATAAAAATTGAAGTTAAAGATACAAAACAATATCCAACAAGTCCAATAACTAAAGGATTGGATGGTACTTATGATGCAGAGAGAACGGCCCAGGGATTCGGTGGAACCTTTGGAGTGAACTATAGACCTAACGACAGATTGAACATGGCAGTGACTTATAATACTAAGGTTAAGCTGGAATTTGAAGCAGATTCAGAAGGAAGTGGAAGTTTAGGAGTAATGCTACCTGCAATAGCTGCAAACCCGGCAGGAGCAGCTTTAGCTCCAATCATCGATGGTGATAAAAGATGGAGAGACCTTCCAGCTGAATTGAAATACGGGGTATCTTATAAAATGACCGATAAGTGGACTGTAATGGGTGGAGGAAACTATTTTTTCATTTCAGAAGCTGACACAGATGGTAAAGACGGATTTAAAAACGGATGGGAAGTAAATGTAGGTACAGAGTACCAGGTATCTGAAAGATGGACTCTGACTACTGGATATAACTATGCGGATACAGGTGCATCTGATGAGACGTTTAACGACACCGAGTTTGCATTAAACTCACATATATTTACAGTGGGAGCTAAGTTCCAGCAGAATTCTAACTTAGAGTGGACATTCGGAACGATGTATGTGGACTATATTGATCATGAAGTAGATGGGGTAAATTATAAAAAAAATATAATTGCTACAGGAATAAGTGCAGCATATAAATTCTAATTATTTAGGGGAACTCTTAGAGGGGTTCCCTTTTTATATAAAATTACAACTTAAATATAGTTATAAATTATAAACTTATATAGAATAGAGGTTGAAAAACTAAAAAACAAGTGTTATAATACATAAAAGATAAAAAAACAAGTGTTATAATACAAGAAAAATAAAATTGGAGGGGAAAAATGCCTAAAAAACCCATATTCACAAGAGAACAAATAATAGATAAAGCTTTTGGTATGTTAGAGAGAGGCAGTTTGGAAAATATCACAGCTAGAAGTTTAGCCAAGGAATTAAACTGTTCTCCTGCACCCATCTATGGTTTATTTATATCTATGGATGAATTAAAAAAGGAATTGATAAATAGAGCCAAAAATCTATTTTTAACATATGTCAGCAAAGAAAAAGAGGAGGTACCTTTTCTTAATATAGGGATGGGGATCTGCAAATTTGCAAGGGAAGAAAAACCGTTATTTAAATCTATATTTTTAAGAAATAGCTCATACAGTACATTGATATCTGAGTTTCATAAGATTATCTTTGAGGAGATGAAAAAAGACGAAAGGTTTGATAGTCTGCCAGCTGATGTCAAAGAAACTTTGACCATTGATTGCTGGACATATGCCCATGGTTTATCTACCCTTATTGCAACGGGATATTTCAAAACACCATCGGATAATTTTATAAGAAAAAGACTGATAAGTGGCCCTGCATCGATCATCTATTACCACCTAGGTATAGAAAAAGAAAAAAATGAATTAAATTAATAAAAAATGAGCAAATTATTTTGCTCATTTTTTATTTGAAAAATCATACCCCAAGAGCAGAATGCTACTAGTTTATTACATAAACATAGAATTTTGAGATAAAATTTAGTGTTTATATCTAAAAGTATTTGAAGTGTCCAAGATGGTAACCTCAACATTCAATACTCCGGCTCCCAAGGGGGCTATTTTTTTAAAGGCAGCTCTGCTCAGATCGATGATCCGCCCCTTCACGTATGGGCCTCTGTCATTTATTTTGACTTCTACAGATTTCCCGTTATCTAAGTTTTTTACTCTGACAATTGTGCCGAAAGGCAGTGTTTTATGGGCAGCGGTTAAATTATACATGTTGTATTTTTCCCCGCTGGCTGTTTTTTTCCCGTGAAAGTAATCTCCATACCAAGACGCCTTTCCTCTCATGGTCTTCCCTTTGACGGTCTTATCTGTGACAGTCTTACCTGTTTTAGATTTAGAATTTTGTACGGGGGATTTAGAATACGATACTGTTTTCTTTGGGGCGTTGCTGCTACAGCCTACCAGGGCAATAGCGATAATTATGACTAATACTAATTTTTTCATTTCGAAATCCTCTCCTTTTTATCACTAATTTACAATTTTGAAACCGCTAATGTGGTTAATTTTCGAAAATAAAATCTAATCAAAGTCAAAACACTTGACACGGATGACACAGATAAACTTCTGATTTACAAAAATCAAATAACTTAGCCACCAATCAACACCAAGAACCCCTACTGTCCTTTGGACATCTCCCCCGATTGACGAGTACAAAAAATTTACTTTTAGTAAAAGTTAATTTTACGATGGCATAAAGGGGGGAGAACAAAAGAGAGGGTTCTGTTAACCTCTTTTCTTTGTAATTAATTCTCTTCTTGGGCTTCTATCTGATTTTTTCTTTTTCAAGATACTTTCCTCTATCCTCTACTTATTCGCATTCATTTGTGTAATTTGCGGTTAAGTTTTTAAGATTTACTTTTTCTTCCATATTTCATTAACTTCTGGAAAGGGTTTAAGGGCTCTGTCCAGGATACCATAGAGGGCGGCTATACAAAGACCGTAGTTTAAGATGGGAACCCCTTCACGGTAACTTATGTCTATTCTGCCTAACATCTCTTTTCTGTTCAGAGTGCATCCGCCGCAATGGATAACCAATTTATAGTCTTTTAAATTTTCTGGGTAGTCCCTTCCTGCTACGATATCAAAATCTATCCCGGTGTCGATCTTTTCGTCTATCCATTTGGGGATCTTATATCTGCCTATATCATCTTTTTGAACATGGTGGGTACAGGCTTCTGAAACTAAAAATTTGTCCCCGCTTTTAAGTGACATCAGTGTCTTTGCTCCATCTACCATCCTGTTTAAATCACCTTTGTATCGGGCAAAAAGGATGGAGAATGAAGTCAGAAGGACACCTTCTGGAACCATGGCTGAGACTCTTTCAAAAGCCTGGGAATCTGTGATGACTAATTTCGGAGGATGTTTCAATCCATCTAAAGTGGCTTGCAATTCGGTATCTTTACAGGTGTGGATGATTCCGCTGTTATCTAAAATATCTCTCATAGTCTGCACCTGGGGCAGAATTATACGACCTTTAGGCATCCCGGTATCGATGGGAATAACCAAAACAATGTGATCTCCGTCTTCTATAAGGTCTCCTAAGATGCTTGGACTTTCAAATTCCATGGGAGAATGCTGGATGATCAGGCCTTTCATATCTTCCATCCTGTCTTTTTGTTCTGCGGACAGATTTATATATGGATAATTTAAATTTTCTAACTCCGTTAAAAAATCAGAATTGGGTTTTTCTATATCTGCCTTATTGATAACCACTATAAACGGAGTGTTATTTTTATTTAAAATGTCGATAATATTATAGTCGAACTCTAGAAATCCGTTGTAGTCAACTGTGATAAGGGCTATATCGGTTTTTCTTACGACTTCCATGGTTTTCTTTATACGTAAATCTCCTAAGGCACCTACATCATCTATTCCTGCTGTATCGATAAGAACACATGGTCCTATGGGCAGGATCTCCATAGCTTTATAGATGGGATCGGTTGTTGTTCCTGCAAAATCAGAAACGATGGCTAAATTTTGTCCTGTGATTGCATTGATTAGTGTTGATTTCCCCATATTTCTTTTCCCGAAAATAGAGATATGCAGTCTGTTTGAACTTGGAGTTTTATTTAAATTTGACATTAAAATCACCTCTTAAATATATTTTGATATTTATATTATATCGTTAATCGATCTATAATGTAAACTTTTTGATTGAAATAAAATAACATACGTTATATAATAGGAGGTGGATTGGACATTTATAATGGAATAAATTACCTTGTTAAAATAAATTTAGTTGTAAATTATTACTCGTAAACTAAATTTAAGCCGAAAAGGTTGGCGTAAAGAACTATTAGAATGAAATAAAAATGAAGATAAAAACCTTTGTTAAGAAAATTTACTTGACAAAGGTTGGAAAGTTTAATATAATGCATAGGTAACATTATAGAGGTGAATTGACTTGAAAAAAAATATTGATCAGTTAAAAATGAAAAGGGAAACTAAATTTGAATTTACAGAGATATTAGAAGATATTCTGGTAGAAGGAGCAATAGTTCCGGAAGTTCATGTAGATTACTTATTAGAACTAGTTGAAGGTGAGGTCATCATTAGAGGTGAATATACAGCTTTAGCAAAGACTAGTTGTGTCAGGTGTTTAGAGGAGATAGAAGTCAAGGTTTCTGGAGAGTTTTTTGGAGACTATAAAGAGAGTAAAGATTATGACGAATATATCGAATCTCTAGGTAAGGAAGCGCAAGTATCAGATGACATGGTAGAAGAGTTAGTTGATGGAGAGGTGGATATAAGTTCTCTGGTAAGAGATTATATTATTTTGGATATGCCTCAATTTCCAGCCTGTGAACCGGAATGTGATGGTTTAGAAGAATTAGAAAAATATCGTAACAGCGGTATAGACTCCAGATGGCAAAAGCTGCTGGATTTAAAGAATTAATAATTTATTATAATTAAAATAAAAGTTAGGAGGGGAATATAATGGCAGTACCTAAGAAGAAAACATCAAAAGCTAAGAAAAACATGAGAAGATCGCACCACGCTTTAAAAGGAACTAACTTAGCTACGTGTTCTAACTGTGGAGCTCCAAAGAGACCTCACAGAGTATGTTTAGAATGTGGAAGTTATAAAGGGAAGCAAGTTTTAACTAGCGACGCTGAGTAATCTTTAAGAAAAAAAGGTGAGAGTATTCTTACCTTTTTTTTATATAAAAATAAATTATAAAACAAAAAAACAAGGGAAAAAAAACGAAGAAATATGGTAGGATAGAGTGAGTAGATAGGAAAAGGGGTGAGAATATTGAGAATAGCATTAGACGCTATGGGTGGTGATTATGCTCCGTTAGAAACAGTAAAGGGAGCTATCGAAGCTATCGGTGAAAATAAAAATATCCGTGTGATCCTTGTGGGGAAGGAAGAACTTATAAAAGAAGAACTGTTAAAATATAGTTATGATGTGGATAGAATAGAGATAAAAAATGCCACAGAAGTGATAGAAATGGATGAGAAGTCATCTCCTACAGCAGCTGTAAGAGCTAAAAAAGATGCATCTATGAATGTGGCTTTAGAGATGGTAAAAAATAAAGAAGCTACAGCTTGTATATCGGCCGGAAATACAGGGGCCCTTATGACAGCCAGCCAGTTGAAGTTAAAAAGGATTAAAGGAGTGCTCAGGCCTGCTATAACAACAGTGTTCCCGGCAAATGATAATAAACATATAGTGCTCCTGGATGCAGGGGCAAATGCTGATTGTAAGCCGGAATATCTGGATCAGTTTGCTACCATGGCAAATGAGTATGCCAAGGTATTGTTGAATATAGAAAGTCCTAGAGTAGGTTTACTTAATATAGGAGAGGAAGATGGTAAGGGGAATGAACTTACTAAAGCTGCATTTTATCTGTTAAAAGAAAATAAATACATAGACTTTCGTGGGAATATAGAAACCCGTGAGATGACCAATGGATCTGTAGATGTAGTGGTAACAGACGGATTTACAGGGAATATAGTGCTGAAAACAGCAGAGGGAACAGTTCATTTTATGAAAAACATCATAAAGGACGGGGTAAATAAAAGCCTCCTGGCAAAAATAGGAGCATTACTTATGAGCTCTGTATTCAAAGAGATGAAGAGGCAGTCCGATTCATCGGAATATGGCGGAGCGCTATTTATGGGACTCAATGGAATATCTATAAAGGCTCATGGTAACTCAGATTCAAAAGCTATAAAAAATGCTATCTTAGTCGGAAATAAATTTGCAGAAAATAACTTTGTTGAAAGTTTAAAAAAGGTAATCGGAGGAGAAAATGAAAACTCTTAAAAATTTTGGGATATTGGGAATAGGAACCTATGTCCCTGAAAAAATAATGACAAATTCTGATTTAGAAAAAATAGTGGATACTTCAGATGCATGGATACAAAAGATGACAGGGATAAAGGAAAGAAGGATAGCGGCAGAGAATGAAGCTACCTCTGACCTTGCTTACAATGCAGCAGTGAAGGCCTTGGAATCATCTAATACCAAGGCGGAGGAGATAGACCTCATAGTTGTGGCTACGCTGACACCGGATTATTTTACTCCCTCTGTATCGGCTATGCTGCAAAAAAGATTGGGAGCACATCATGCAGCAGCATTTGACCTGGGTGCGGCCTGCAGTGGATTTGTATACGGACTGGAAGCCGGAGGGAACTTTATAGCAACTGGTATGTATAAAAAAGTATTGGTGATAGGTGCGGAAGTATTCTCTAGAATTTTGGATTGGGAAGACAGGAATACCTGTGTACTATTTGGTGATGGAGCGGCAGCGGCAGTACTGGGAGAGGTTGAAGAGGGTTACGGCCTTATAGGTTCTCATCTGGGTGCTGACGGAGATTTGGATGATGTATTGATCATCCCGGCAGGTGGATCTAGAACTCCTGCAACCCATGAAACTATAGATAATAGATCTCACTACCTTAAGATGAAGGGACAGGAAGTTTTTAAATTTGCAGTAAAAGCCATGCCTGGAGCAGTGGAAAAAGTATTGGAAAATACAGGTATAGGTATAGATGAATTAGAACTAATCGTACCTCACCAAGCTAATATGAGAATCATAAGTTCAGCAGCAAAAAAGTTGGGATTCCCGGCAGAAAAATTTGTGCTAAACTTGGATAGATATGGAAATACATCAGCAGCTTCCGTTGGGTTAGCCTTGGGAGAAGCGTTGGAAAAAGGAATGATTAAAAAAGGTGATAATATAGCGTTGGTAGGTTTCGGAGCCGGATTGACCTATGCATCATGTGTTATGAAGTGGGCATATTAGTCACACAAAATTTGACATAACAGGTGTTATGTGATATAAATTACAGGTGTTATGATTAAGGGAGGAACAATGTCGAAAATAGCGTTTATATATCCAGGACAAGGAACACAATATGTTGGAATGGGTAAGGAATTATATGAAACAAATGAGATGGCTAAAAAATATTTTGATGAAATTTTTGATAGCTTAGATTTAGACTTAAAAGAAACTATGTTTAACGGACCTGAGGAGAAGTTAAAACAAACAAAATATACACAGCCTGCTATAGTAACTATGTCGTTGGTATTGACTAAGTTATTAAAGGACAGCGGAATCGAAGCAGACTATGCGGCTGGACATTCACTGGGAGAGTACTCAGCATTAGGAACTGCTAACGTATTATCAACTTGTGATACAGTGAGATTAACTGCCCTTAGAGGGGAGATTATGAACGTAGTTTCAGGTGAGGTAGACGGAACTATGGCAGCTATTATCGGGCTGGAATCAGCTAAGATCGAGGAGATCTGTGAAAGTATAGATGGAATAGTAGAAGCTGTAAACTATAACGAACCTAAGCAGACTGTAATAGCGGGATCAAAAGATGCCATTGCTGCAGCATGTGAGAAGTTAAAGGAAGCAGGAGCTAAAAGAGCTATGGTACTGGCTGTATCCGGGCCATTTCATTCATCATTGATGAAACCGGCAGGAGACAGATTAAAAGCTGATTTTGATAAATTCAACTTTATGGAAGGAAATATCGAGATCTTGTCTAATACAGGAGTAGAGTTTTTAAAGGATGCTGCAAAAATAAAAGAAGAGTTATACCACCAGACTTTTGGTCCTGTAAGATGGGTTGAAACAATCGAAAAATTAAGGGATAATGGAGTAACTAAATTCTATGAGATTGGACCTGGAAAAGTATTAAAAGGTTTAGTTAGAAAGATAGATAAAACTTTAGAAGTGGTAAATGTCGAATCGATATAAGGAGACTATTATGATTAATTTAAAGGGTAAGGTAGCGGTAGTTACTGGATCTACAAGGGGGATCGGAAGATCTGTTGTGGAAAAATTAGCTGAAAGTGGAGCTGATGTAGTAATAATCGGAAGTTCTGCTATTGAAAAAATAGAAGAGATAGCTGGCGAAATATCTGCTAAATACGGCGTGGAAGCCTTGGCGGTGCAAACCAATGTTACTTCTAAAGAAGATGTAACAAATCTGGTAAACAAAACTATAGAAAAATTTGGCAGAGTAGATATCCTGGTAAATAATGCCGGTATCACAAGAGATGGGCTGTTTATGAAGATGAAAGAAGAAGATTGGGACTCGGTTATGGATGTAAACCTAAAAGGAATATTTTATGTGACTCAGGGGTTTTATAGAACTATGACTAAGCAAAGGTCTGGATCGATTATAAATATGACCTCTGTAGTAGGGCTTACAGGAAATATGGGGCAGGTAAACTATGCTACCTCTAAAGCCGGACTTATAGGGATGACTAAATCACTGGCTCGTGAATCAGCTAAAAGAAATGTAAGGGTAAATGCTATAGCACCAGGATATATAAAATCTGATATGACGAATGTTATAAGTTTTGCTGCAAAGGAAGCTATGTTAAATTCAATACCACTAGGTAAGATGGGAGAACCGGAAGATATAGCTAATGCAGTGTTATTTTTAGCTTCGGATCTGTCTACATATATAACAGGGCAGACTTTAAGTGTTAATGGTGGTATGATAATGCCTTAAAACCTTTTTAAGGTTGAAAAAATGTACAAAATTTGTTATTATTATAAAGTGTAAATTAAATTCAAGGAGGAAAAAATTATGTTAGATAAAATTAAAGAAGTAATAGTAGATCAATTAGGTGTAGACGCGGATCAAGTAACTTTAGAGGCGAACTTCATCGACGATTTAGGAGCAGATTCATTAGATACAGTAGAATTAATCATGGCATTCGAAGAAGAGTTCGATATCGAAATTCCTGATGCAGATGCTGAAAAAATCAAAACTGTTCAAGATGTACTTAACTTCGTAGAAGCAGCTAAATAAAGATTATAGATAGGGGAGTTATATCCCCTATCATTTTATTTAAAAAACTGTCTGTAGATTAGATATGATAATAGAAAATCAACAATTGGTAGGAAGCTACAATTTAGAGATGGTTATTTAAAAAACTTAAATATTATGAGGTGAAAAGATGAGAAGAGTCGTAATTACTGGGGTAGGAATGATAACTGCACTAGGAACAGGGGTAGAAAAATCTTGGGCTAAAATAAAAGCTGGAGAGTGCGGAATAAAGAGAATAGAGAGTTTTGATACTGAAAATACATCGGTAAAGATAGCTGGAGAAGTAACTGATTTCGATCCTACAGATTTTGGAATTGAAAAAAAAGAAGTAAAAAAATTAGCTAGAAACACACAATTTGCCATAGCAGCAGCTAAGATGGCCTTGGAAGATGCAAAGTTTGAGATAACTGAAGAAAATGCAACTTCTGTAGGAACTATAGTTAGTTCTGGAATTGGTGGGATGGAAATTTTTGAAACTCAACATAAGACTTTATTAGATAAAGGTGCTAGAAGAGTATCTCCATTTACAATACCTGCAATGATAGCTAATATGGCTTCTGGAAATGTAGGAATATACACTGGTGCTAAGGGACCAAATAAAACTATAGTAACAGCATGTGCTGCAGGAACTCACTCAATTGGAGATGCTTTTGAGATGATCAAATATGGGAAAACTGATACTATGATAGCAGGTGGAACTGAAGCTTGTATCACAGAATTTGCGATCACAGGTTTTGCTAATATGAAAGCATTATCTACTAGAAATGATGAGCCGACTAAAGCATCTAGACCATTTAACGTGGATAGAGATGGATTTGTAATGGGAGAGGGATCAGGAATAGTGATCTTGGAAGAATTGGAACAGGCTAAAGCACGTGGAGCAAAGATATATGCAGAGATCGTAGGATATGGAGAAACTTGTGACGCTCACCATATCACTTCCCCAGGACCAGGTGGAGAGGGAGCAGCAAGAGCTATGGAGATGGCTATAAAGCAGGGAAATATAGATAAAACTACAGTTGACTATATCAATGCACATGGAACTTCTACACCAGCTAATGACAGGCTGGAAACAGCAGCTATAAAGACTGTTTTTGGAGATCATGCTAAAGATTTAGCGGTATCATCTACTAAGGGAGCTACAGGTCATGCACTTGGAGCAGCAGGTGGAATTGAAGGTGTAATATTAGCCCTAGGAATAAGTGAAGGGATAATGCCACCGACTATCAACTATGAAAATCCAGATGAAGAATGTGATTTAGATTACGTTCCAAATGAAGCGAGAAAGAAGGAAATAAGAGTAGGAATGTCTACATCATTAGGATTTGGTGGGCATAACGCAGTAATAGCTATGAAAAAATACGAGAACTAAAAAACTAACTCTTTCCCTGAGCTTTGGTTTCCTTTATCACATTTAAAATTCATTCTAACTAGAATTGATTTTAATACTCGTGAATCGAGAAACCATAGGGAGGAAGAGTCAATTATAAGGGTGGAGAAATGAAAAAATACTTGGAATTAGAAAAAATTCTGGGTCACACTTTTAAGGATAAAAAACTTTTAAAACATGCCTTACTTCATAGATCTTATGGAAATGAAAATAAGGAATATAAAAAAATAAGCAACGAAAGACTAGAACTGTTAGGAGACGCAGTTCTAGATCTTGTCGTTACTGAATATTTATATAAAAATTTTAAAGAATCCTCAGAGGGTGATCTGGCTAAATTAAAATCAATGGTAGTAAGTGAACCGGTATTAGCGAAAATATCAAGAAAATTAAAATTAGGTGAATATCTTTTTTTGAGTAAGGGAGAGGAAGTCACCGGGGGAAGGGATAGATCTTCAATCTTAGGAGATGTATTTGAATCGGTATTAGGAGCTATCTACCTGGATTCGGACTTAGAAACTGCTAGAAAATACGGTTTATCCCATCTGGTTTATGAGATAGAGCACATCTATGAAAATGATGAATTGATAGATTTTAAAACGGCCCTGCAGGAGTACAGCCAAAGAAAATATAAGGAAGTACCTACCTATGAGCTTATAGGTGAAGATGGACCGGATCATGCTAAATTTTTTAAGATAGGTGTATTTATAAATAGTGAATTAGTAGGATCAGGAGAGGGAAAAAACAAAAAAACAGCAGAGCAGAAAGCCGCAAAACATGCCTGTGACAGTTTGGGAATAAAATATATTGAAACATTATAACATTCCAATATTCATAAGTCACTTTGGTTGTCCCCACACCTGTGTATTTTGTAATCAGGTGAAGATAAATGGTAGGGAAACCGACGTCACATGTTCCGATATTAAAGAAATAATAGAAGAACATTTAGAGATTCTACCAAAGAATTCGGTTAAAGAAGTAGCTTTTTTTGGTGGAACCTTTACAGGGATTGACAAGAGGATACAGGAAGGATATTTAGCTACAGTTAAACCGTATATCGATGCAGGTCTTGTAGATGGGATCAGACTGTCTACAAGACCTGACTACATCAATGAAAAGATATTGGACCTTCTCCTGAAATACGGTGTAACAACTATAGAGTTGGGAGTACAGTCTCTGGATGATGAGGTCTTGTCCCGGTCTGAAAGAGGTTATAAATCTAATATAGTAGAAGCGGCATCTACTTTAATAAAGAGTTATGGTTTTAAATTAGGAATACAGGTAATGCCCGGACTCCCTGGGTCTACCAACAAGACAGATTACAAAACAGCAGAAAGGGTAGTGGAGATAAAACCGGATATGGTAAGGATATATCCTACATTGGTTATAAATAATACGAAATTAGAAAAGATGTATTATGATAAGGAATACAGCCCCATGGAGTTGGAAGAAGCTGTTATGAGGGTGTTGCCGATCATGGTTTTGTTTGAACTGAATGATATAAATATAATCAGGGTAGGACTGCAGCCCTCCGACGATCTTTGTGAAGAGGGGGTAATAAAAGCAGGACCTTTTCATCCGGCTTTTAAGGAAACTATTGAGACAGAAATCTATGGTAGATTTTTAAGATCACTAAATTTAGAAACTTTGGATATAGTTACCCATGAGAAAAACATCTCTAAAATAGTAGGGATGAATAAAAAAAACAAGTTATTTTTTGGAAAAAAGATGACTATAAAGGGAGATAATAGTTTATCACTGGAAAAAGTAGTGGTAAATAGGATAGAATATACTAGGAAAGAAATCTTAAATAAAATTTTAGAGAGTGGTATATTATGAATCAGATAATAATAAGTATAAGTGATTTCGAGGAGAGAGCAGCTCTTTTAGAGGAAGATAAACTCACAGAATTTTTTATACAGAGGAACGAACAAAATAGAATAAATGGTAATATATATAAGGCTAGGGTAGCCAATGTATTACCTGGAATGGAATCAGCATTTTTGGATATTGGCACAGAAAAAAATGCTTTTTTGCATGTCCGGGATCTGCGTGAATTTGAGGAAAAATATCTGAGTGGTGTAAAAAACAGCAATAGACCCATAGAGGAGATCCTCAGTGTAGGAGATGAAATAATAGTCCAAATAGTAAAGGAACCCCGGGGTGATAAGGGAGCTCGTGTGACTACCCACTATACTATACCTGGAAAATATTTGGTTCTGATGCCAAACGACAGCCATATTGCTATCTCGCAAAAGATAAAGGAGCCTGAAGAGAGAGAGAGGCTGGAAACCGCAATCCACAAGATAAAACCTGATGAGATGGGGGTTATTATAAGGACTGCAGCTAAGGATAAAACTAATCTTCATTTTGAAAGGGAGATTGAATATTTGGTAAAAAAATGGAAAAATATAGAGAACAGTTTTAAAAAAAGCCGTGCAGGAGAGATTCTATACCAGGATAACGATATGGTTACAAGAACTGTAAGGGATGTTTTTTCCAATCAAATAGATGAGTTGATAATAGATGATGAGAAAAGGTATTGGGAGATAGTGGACTATGTAAGGGCATTTTCCGACAATACATTTAAAACCAAGGTGAAATTATTTGAGAGTTCCCTCCATATTTTCGATCACTACAATGTAACCAAGGGATTGGAGGCGGCTCTAAATGAAAGGGTCTGGTTAGACTGCGGGGGATATCTGATCATCCAAAAGACAGAAGCTCTCATAAGTATAGATGTGAATACAGGCAGGAATACAGGGATGACGAACCTGGAAGAGACGGTAGTGGAAACTAATGTAGAAGCAGCCATAGAGATAGCAAGACAGCTGAGACTTAGAAACCTCAGTGGGATTATCATCATAGATTTTATCGATATGAAGGTGGAAAAAGACAAGCTGAAAGTAGTGGAAGTATTGGGGCAGTGCTTAAAAAAAGACAGGATAAAAAATAATATCATTCATTTTACAGATCTTGGGCTGGTTGAGATGACGAGAAAAAGACAGGGAAGCCCCCTGGCTAAATACTATCAAAAACCTTGTCCGTGCTGTGATGGGACAGGAACAGTGAAATCTAAAGAGAGTATTATCCTGGATATAATGAGAGAAATAAGAGAAATAGGGGAAGATGATGATATTAGGAGAATAAGGCTTGCTACGAGTGCGGAGTTGTACGACTTTATTTGTGAGGCTTATATAGAGTTTATAACAGGATATTTAAAATTACGTAACAAGGAATTTGTCCTGAAAAAAAATAAGAAAAATGAAGAAAAAAACAATAATGACTATGAAATAGTAATGGAGATGTAAGATGAAAAAAATAGTAGCAGTATGTGCAGGAAGTTTTGATCCTATAACTAAGGGGCATTTAGATATTATAAAACGTGCCAGTAAATTTTCAAATAAATTAATAGTGGGTGTTTTAAACAGCCACAACAAAAAATATTGGTTTAATTTAGAGGAAAGAAAAGCATTGGTTGAAAAATGTTTATCGGAATTAGATAATATAGAAGTAAAGACTTTTGATGGATTGTTGGTAGATTTTGTTTTACAAAATAAGGCTAATATTGTAGTGAGAGGTTTACGGGCTGTTTCTGACTATGAATATGAGCTGCAGCTGGCTCTTACAAATAAATCCCTTTCAGATAATCAGGTAGAAACAATATTTTTACCTGGATCAAGGGAAAGTCTCTATCTCAGTGCCAGCCTGGTAAGGGAAGTGGCACTCCATGGTGGAAAGATAGATGAATTTATTTCACCGGAGATAGTAGAGGATGTAAGAAAAAGGGCAAAAGAGATAAAAAATAAGGGTTAAAGGAGTGAATTCATGGCTAAATTAAAAACTGTATATATCTGCTCAGACTGTGGCTATGAATCTTCTAAATGGCTGGGGAAATGCCCGGAATGTGACAGCTGGGGAACATTGGAGGAAGAGGTCAGCAGTGCTTCTTCTAAAAGCAGTGTTAAAAAAAAAATCAGCAACACCAGGGTAGTTAATTTTAAAGATGTAGAAGTAGAAAAAAACTATAGATATACCACGAAATTTAATGAGTTTGACAGAGTGCTGGGAGGAGGTCTTGTAAAGGGAGCAGTAGTCCTTTTGACAGGAAATCCCGGGATAGGGAAATCTACCCTGCTCCTGCAGGCTGTAGATCAATATTCCCAGTATGGAGAGGTACTTTATATATCCGGGGAGGAATCACCGGCTCAGGTAAAATACAGGGGAGACAGGTTGGGTTTATCTGGAAATAATATATCTATCATGTCGGAGACAGAGATGGAATCTATCTATGATTATGTTATCAGGAAGAAACCCAAGGTAGTTGTGGTGGACTCCATCCAAACTTTATACAGTTCAAATTTTGATTCCATCCCGGGAACTACCACTCAGATAAGGGAATGTACCCTAAAGATAGTGGAATTGGCTAAAACCCACGATATATCTTTCTTTTTAGTAGGACATATTACCAAAGACGGGAAGGTGGCAGGGCCGAAATTATTGGAACATATGGTGGATTCGGTGCTGCAGTTTGAGGGAGAAGAGGGACTCTTCTATAGGATCTTACGAAGTTTAAAAAATAGATTTGGATCTACCAACGAGCTTGGAATATTTAATATGGAAGAAAAAGGAATGGTAGAGGTAAAAAATCCTTCGGAATTTTTTCTCAGTGAACGGGATGAAAAAAATGTCGGAAGTATAGTGGTTCCTGTATTGGAAGGGACCAAGATATTTTTATTGGAGGTTCAGACTTTGGTGAATGAATCCCCCTTTGGAATTCCAAAGAGGGTAGTACAGGGGTTTGACAGAAACAGGGTGCAGATACTCAATGCCGTTATGGAAAAAAAGATAGGATTAAACCTGTCCTCTAAGGATGTTTTCGTAAATATCCCAGGAGGAATAAAGATCTATGACGGGGCGGCAGATTTAGGAGTAGTAATGGCAATGATCTCTATAACCAAGGGGATAGAGATCAGTCAAAAGATAGCAGCACTTGGAGAACTTGGTCTGCGGGGAGAGATAAGAAAAGTATCCTTCGTGGATAAAAGGCTGAAAGAATTGGAAAAGTTGGGGTTTTCAGGTGTTTATCTCCCTCATTCCAATAAGAAAGAGATTGAAAATAATAGTTATAATTTAAAGATGATATACCTAAAAAATTTAGCAGAACTTGCAGAGAGGATGAGGTGATTATGGAGTATAATTTAAAGAAAATATTTTCCCAGGTAACCCCTGGAACGGTATTTAGAGAAGGTTTGGATAACATCTTAGATGCCGGGACTGGTGCTCTGGTAGTTTTGGATGCCAATGATACTTTAGAAGACCTTATAGATGGTGGATTTGAAATAAACTGCAGGTTTACTCCTCAAAGACTCCATGAGCTGTCCAAAATGGATGGTGCTATCATCTTAGATGGGAACGCTACAAAAATTAAATATGCCAATGTACATCTGCAGCCAGATAAATCATTTAAAACAAATGAAAGCGGAACCAGACACAGGTCAGCTCAAAGGGTAGCTAAACAGACGGATAATTTAGTTATAGCTATCTCAGAAAGAAGGAACCGGATCACCCTCTATAAGGGAGATTTTAGATATAAGGTGAAAAACCTGGCTGATATAATGATTGAAGCCAGCCAGGCAATGAAAACCTTTGAAAGGTATAAACATGTATTGGACAGAGCCTTACAAAATATTACCCTTTTAGAATTTGACGGAATGGTGACCCTTTCAGAGGTTGTGACAGTTCTCCAAAGGTTTGAGATGCTGGTAAGGATAAGGGTAGAAGTGGAACATTCAATAATAGAATTAGGATCGGAAGGGAAATTTTTAGAGATCCAGTTGGAGGAACTATTTAAAGGGGTTCTGAAGGAAGAGGAAAATTTCATAAGAGACTATATAAATCTAGGGTTGGAAGAGGAATTTGGTGCAGCTGAAGTAAAGGAAAGGCTGTTGGAATTAGGAGATTTGGAACTCTTGGAGTCGGAAAATATAGCGGGTGCTTTGGGGTACGGCAGATCAGCAGCTACCTTTGATATGGAGTTAGACACAAGGGGATATAGGATCTTAAATAAGGTCACGAGGATTACGAGAAAAGACACTGAAAAAATAATCAGTAAATACGAAACTTTATCCAAAATATTGGAACTGACAGAAGAGGAATTGATGGAGATAAGAGGGATCAGTATGTTTAAAGCCAGATCCATAAAAAAAGGGATAAAAAGATTGAAGATGACAGCGGAGTGGGAAAAATAGAACCCTCTGACCCTCTTCCTTTTAGGTTTCTCCCTCGTAGGGCTAAACAAAGCTAGATGATATAGGGTAAGCAAAAAGGAAGATGCCTGTGCATCTTCCTTTTTTAGTTTTTACTTATCAAATTTTACCTTTGCTTCCTCTGCGATCATAGAAATGAAATCATTTAATTTCATAGTTTCCTGGTCTTTTGAACCAAATCTTCTTACATTAACTTCCGAAGCTTCAGCCTCAGCTTTTCCTAGGATAAGCTGTACAGGGATTTTGTATTGACCGTTGGCCTCTCTGATCTTATATCCTATTTTTTCTGCTCTGTCATCTAATTCACATCTGATTCCAACTTTGGCTAATTCAGCCATAACTTCCTTAGCGTATGGAACTACTTCATCGTTTAGAGTCAGTAATTTTATTTGTGTAGGAGCCAGCCATAGCGGGAATGCACCTGCAAAATGCTCAATTAAGATTCCGATAAATCTTTCAACTGAACCATAAACTACCCTATGAACCATAACTGGTCTATGCTTTTCTCCGTCTTCTCCAATATAGTTCATATCAAATCTTTCAGGAAGGTTGAAGTCAAGCTGGATAGTTCCACACTGCCATTCTCTACCTAAACAATCTTTGATTTTGAAGTCTAACTTAGGACCATAAAATGCTCCGTCTCCTGGATTTAATTTATAATCTAATCCAATTTTTTTCATAGCTCCTTCTAGTGCTGATTCAGCTTTATCCCATATCTCATCCGATCCAATAGCCTTTTCAGGTTTAGTAGATAGTTCGATATGGTATTCAAATCCAAATAACTTGTTGTAGAATTTATCGATTAAGTTGATAACTCCTATGATCTCCTCTTCGATTTGATCCGGAGTCATAAAGATATGAGCATCATCCTGTGTAAAGTTTCTAACTCTGAATAATCCGTGTAATGCACCAGAGAATTCATGTCTGTGTACGATACCTAATTCACCCATTCTAATAGGGAAATCCTTATAAGAGTGTAAGTCGTGTTTGTATACTAAAACACTTCCAGGACAGTTCATAGGTTTTATAGCAAATTCATGTTTATCTATTTCAGAAAGGTACATGTTTTCCTTATAGTTAAACCAGTGACCAGAAGTTTCCCATAATTCCTTGTTAAGCATGATAGGAGTTCTAACTTCCTGGTATCCGGCCTTTCTATGTTCTGACTTCCAAAGGTTTTCCAGTGCGTTTCTCAATTCCATTCCCTTTGGTAACCAAAATGGGAATCCTGGACCATATTCACTCATGAAGAATAGATCTAATTCCTTACCTAATTTTCTATGATCTCTTTTTTCAGCTTCCTCTAAGAATTTCAGGTGAAGTTTTAATGCTTTATCTGAGTCAAAGGCTATACCGTAAATTCTTTGTAACATCTTGTTAGAAGAATCTCCTCTCCAGTAAGCACCGGCTACCGACATAAGTTTAAATGATTTTAAATATCTAGTAGAAGGTACGTGAGGTCCAAGACATAGGTCTGTGAATTCACCCTGGGAATAAAGAGTAAGAGCTCCTTGTGCAATATCAGTAATAATCTCTACCTTATAGTCCTCTCCTGCTTCTTTAAATCTTGCTATAGCATCTTCTTTGGAGATATCTTCTTTAGTTATAATGATATCTTCCTTGACTATTTTTTTCATTTCAGCTTCGATCTTAGCCAGATCATCCTCTGTAAACTGCTCTTTAGGATCAAAATCATAGTAGAATCCATATTCGATAGACGGTCCTATGGCTACTTTAGTTTCAGGGAAAAGTCTGATTACAGCTTGAGCCATAAGATGTGCAGTGGAATGTCTGATGATCTCTATTCCCTCTTCACTGTTAGGCATGATAAGTTCCACAGCAGCATCTTCGCTAAGCATTGTAGCCATATCCACTAATTTTCCGTCGACCTTAGCTGCTACAGCATTTTTAGCCAGTGAATTACTTATACTTTTGGCAATTTGAAACATATTTACCGGGCTGTCAAATTCTTTGATATCCCCGCTTGGTAAAGTTATCTTAATCATCTTTACATCACTCCTCAGTTTTTTATATAATATAATTTTTTTTACAAAAAAGAACCCACCTAGAGTATCATCTAGATGGGTTAAATATTTTTTCATTCCAGACAGATACAAAACTTATAATTTTACAAGGGAAATAAGATCTGTATATTTACAAATCCTAAAAAAAAGTATCCGTTGTGGTGGTAAGTAATCTCATAGTCTAAGCTCCTGCTGAAATATTATTATCTGAAAATTCTAACATATTTAGTTCAAAATGTCAAAAAGTCTATTAATTGTTTAGTTCATCTACCTCTACTCCGCTGCCAAGCCATAGTTTAGGAGTCATACTTCCATCTTTATCCTTGTATCCGATACCCAAGAGAGGATTTTCTGGGAATGTAAGCAGAGTAAATTGAAGAGCTAAACGATCGTCATATGATTTGGTAGTTCTGTCGTAATCTTTGGTATACCCAACAGACCATTCATAGTATCCCGTCTCCTTTCCAAGATAGATACCGTATTCATCATCGTTGTCAATTTCGGTTTTATAGGATAATTTTATGTTCCACCCCTGACTGGGTTTTCCTATCCCGGCTCGGAGCCTGAATTCGTGCTCCTGCTTGGTGATATCCCTGTCATAACTGCTATTAAAATTGGCTTCTTCGCGATATTTATATCCCAGGCCAAACCTTTTATATGACCCATAAACATCTCCTTCGAATTCCTTTAAACTTCCAAAAAAATCATTACTCTGGTCATAGGCTTCCCTATGTACTTTCGCCATGAGGGAAAGGGTGAAGTATTTTTTATACTCAGGACGATTCATCTCTTCTAACATAATAGAGTTTAAACTAAAGTCCAGCTGATTGTCATTTCTCTCATTTAAGATCTGTTTCACCCGGCTTATCTCGGCCGGTGTGATCTCTAACTTGCCTTTATTATACTCAGCTGCGGCATAACTCCTTAATTCTTCATCGGTAAATCTTTTGTCCCTGTATTCATATTTAAATGAAACCTGATCTGCAGAATAATCCTTTAAATTTTGAGACGGCCCATATTTATATATCCCGTAGGTAGCACGATAGAAGTGTTCTACTTCTCCGCCATTTAAATAACTGGCACCGATAACATCATTTTTAATATTTAAAGTATCCATATTGTTATCTTCTCTGTCATCGGAAGCATGGGTATATGTAAGGTTATAGAGATCCAGCTCATCTTTTATCTCCAATCCATAGGTACTTTCCGATATTTTTTCATGGGCACCATAGTTATAGTTTGGATCGGTAGTAGGAATATTTTGAGATTCCATGAGGGTGTAATCAATTTTTTCATGGCTGTAATAGAACCTGTAACTTTCATTTATATAATAACTACCACCGAATTTATTGCTGGTAAGGTCATTATATTCATCGTCAAAGGCATAGCCGGCAGGGGTAAGCTCCCCACGGGTAAACCTCTTATCCAGATCATAGTACAGGTTCAATTTTTTCTCATCGTTGACTAAAAAATCGATGTTGTTGGTAAAGAGATCCCCTCTTTTCACATCTCTGTCAAAGCCGTCATTACTCTGTTTATATCCGGTACTGTAGACAGTTGTAGTGTTACCGAGATCCAATGTAACCTTGTCTTTGAATTCATGGATGCTGTCCTTGTTCTTTAACCTGACCTGTCCATTATATGTGGAATCACCATTACGGCTTCCATTGTCATAGGAGTAAAGTTGGCCAAAATAATTAAATTCATTGTTTAATTTAAAGTCCAGGTTTCTAAAATGGTTGTTGGTGTTATCCAATAGGGTAAGTTTATGATTGAAGTCCACCTGGTGCCTTAAAGAGGAGTCTCCGCCGCTGTTATCACCGGAATAGGAGTCGTACCCATCTGTATAATCATCGTATCTCAGATTATATCTTAACCCCATTTCACCTAAGTAACCTAGGTGAAGTCTTTTATCTTCCAGTTCAATTTGGACAAAATCAGATTCGTTGATATAGATATTATAGGCATCATTTTCCTCTAATTCATTGTAATTATATATACCTTCCCTGTCCCAGACCTCTTGTTTGGAGTGCCCCAAGGTAAGTTCCAATCTATATTGATCATAGAAAAATTCAGTTGCAACCTTATCATCCCTGTTTTTATTGTAGATAATATTCTCTTCCTTGTTATACTGCTGATCCCTTTTGTTAAAGTCGGGATTGTTTGACTGTGCAGTTTCCCTAAATGGATCATTATCCAGGTTTAATTCCTTTTCAGATTGAAGACTGTCAAACTTAACCTTATAGGTTGCTCCGCTGCTGCCCAGATCATATTCTCCAAGGTGTAGTCTGATCTTATCGCTGTCATCTTTATCGTATTCATATACAGACCAGGGAACATAGTTTATACTTCCCCCTTGAAGTCTTGTGATATCCTCTAAATCGGGACTACGTTCCCAAGATCTGAGTTTTCTCAGTTTATCTCCCCTTTCATGATCGTAGGCAAAGTCTATCTTAGTTTCCTTTAGGTTGAACGCAAATCCGAAATTTTCACGCCTGGACTGGTCATCGTCTGCCTTAGATGTAGAACCGGGGTCTAGATCCTTTAGATAGTCGTAGTAGGCAGATATCATATAATCTTCGTTATCTTTGGTGAACCCGAGATCGGTGTATAATTTATTATCTAACTGGGAACCAAAAGAGGCATCGTCCATTCGGTCATCTACTAATTGTCTGTAGGCATCCTCTCCTCCAGCTAACATCTTAACCTTAGAATAAAGGGTGATATCATTTCTTTCCCCTATATCTTCAAACTCAGAATCCAAGGTGATGAAATTAATGGTTTCACCGTCATTTCTTTCCTCCCCCCCATAGTTGGGGCTGGTAGGGTCATAGAATCCACTTCTTTCAAGATCATCTCTATGATCTTCTAAAGCACTTATCTTATTTACTGTTGTACTCTGCAGTCCTAACTTCAGGTAACCACTATCATCTTTATATTCATGATTGGCAGCCAGGTCCCATCTATCGTCGACAGAACTATCTTTTTTTACTACCAACAGATCATCGGCAGTAACTAAGCCCTGTCCATAATTTCCCAGGTCATACCAGTTTTCAAACCTTCCAACTAAGAGTCCCAGCTTGTCGGCAAATTTAGGAGCTATACCACCTTTAAAGTACTTACTGTCATTATCTCCATAGTTTATACCGCTGGATATATGAAATCCATAATCGGTACTGTCTCCCCAAACAGGGAAAAGCGGTACCTTGGAACCCTGTCTGATATTGACTGCATACCATGGGAACCAGCCTACCTTATAATCGTTTATAAATAGGTCGATATCCTGGAATTCAGCCTTATTATCCGGTATAATTTTTAATTTTTTAGCCCCGAGGTAATACCCTCCCTTCTTATAATCCCCAGTCTCTAAGATACTAAAGTCGGTAGTAAACCAGGCATTTTTCAGGGTAAAAGCTTCTTCATTATATTCTCCTACTTCCCCGCCAAAGTATATTCTGTCATTGGGAGCTTGGGCACCAGTTACTGTACCTACTTCCATATAGGATATACTGTCATAGTATTTTAAGGTACTGCTGTCCAATGAAAGAAGGGTTTTATTGGAATCGATCCTGGCCTGGTTAGGGTAGTCTCCCATTTGGATCCTGACATCCCCAGTAGCAGTAACTATGTTTGATTCCCTATCCCTTTTAAATCCGAAGGCTTGGAGTTTTAAGCCCTGGTATTGAAACTTTACCCCGCCATCAGCTGTCAGGGTATCGTTTTTTGTGTCGATAACTAAACTTTCGCTGGAGATAGCAGTACCATCACTGGAGGTGCTAACTTTACTTATATCACTTACAGTCGAAAAAAGCCCTGCTGAAGCCGCTTTATTTATGTCGTTTGCACCAAAGGATGTTTGAACAACACAAAATAGGAGGATAGCAAGGGACTTTGAATTCAAATTTTTCATATCATCATGTCTCCCCTAGTTTTAAGCAATTTTTTTCCATTATAGTAGATAAAGTATAACATAAATTTCTATGATTTCAACCAAAAAAAAAGGGTCCGAAGACCCTTACTCTTAATATGAATTTAATTTTTTAGTTAAATCTCCTTTTTGAACCAGTCCTATTATTTGATCCACAGCTTCTCCATTTTTAAAAGCTATCATAGTAGGGATACTTCTAACACCATATTTTTGAGATAATCCAGGATTATCATCTACATTTACTTTGACGATCTTGGCAGTAACTTCTTCAGATAATTCATCTAAAATTGGAGCTAACATCTTACAAGGACCACACCAGTCAGCATAAAAATCAACTAAAACAATCCCATCTTGGATAACAGTATCGAAACCAGCTTCATCGGTATATATAACTTTACTCATTAAAACCCCTCCTAAATTATGTTGATTACAAACATCTTTAAGTAATACTAGCATATTAAATATACTGTGTCAAACATTCAACATCTCTAATGTTTTTATTATTATCGGTTATTTTTTATACCATTGTGTATAGAATCCCCATGACCTAAATATATTTTTAAAAAAATATCGTATTTCTAAAAATAAGGCTGAAATAAATGAGTTTTCTTGCTCATCCATATATAATTATGTTAAAATTAGGTTATAAAAA
Organism: Psychrilyobacter piezotolerans; assembly: GCF_003391055.1. Lineage (NCBI taxonomy): Bacteria > Fusobacteriati > Fusobacteriota > Fusobacteriia > Fusobacteriales > Fusobacteriaceae > Psychrilyobacter > Psychrilyobacter piezotolerans. The sequence continues at coordinate 176,648 of NZ_QUAJ01000001.1, read as the reverse complement.
AATCTAAAACTAAAACAATTGGAGGTTTAGGAATATGATATTGATTACAGGAGCATGTGGGTTTATTGCCAGTGCATTAACTTGGGAATTAAATGAAGGCGGAAGAAATGATATCATCTTATCTGGAGAATTAGAAAAAGAAGATAAGTGGTTAAATATAAGGGACAGAGACTACTATGACTGGGTACATAAAAATGATTTGTTTGAATGGTTGTCTGTGGAGGAAAATGCAGAAAAAATAACAGCAGTGGTGCATATGGGAGCATGTTCTGCAACTACTGAAACAGATATGGATTTCCTGATGGAAAATAACTACGAATACACTAAAAAATTGTGGGAATTCTGTACACAAAGGGATATAAACTACATCTATGCTTCATCTGCTGCCACTTATGGATTGGGAGAATTAGGATATGATGATGATGTAAGTCCGGAGGAGTTAAAAAAATTAAAACCACTGAATAAATATGGATACTCTAAAAAATTCTTTGATGACTGGGCATTTAAGCAGGAGGGAACTCCTAAACAATGGGTTGGAATAAAGTTTTTTAATGTATACGGACCTCAGGAATACCATAAAGACAGAATGGCATCCATGGTATTTCATGCTTTCAATCAATATAAGAAAGATGGGAAGGTAAAATTATTTAAATCTCATAAGGCTGAATATGAAGACGGAGGTCAGTTGAGGGACTTCGTTTATATAAAAGACGTAGTAAAGGTATTAAAGTTCTTTATAGAGAGCGAGGATAAATCAGGAATCTATAATATAGGAACCGGAGTTGCCAGAAGTTTTAAAGATCTTGCATTAAATGCAATAAGAGCAGGTGCAGATGACTATTCATTGGAAGAATCTAAAGTTATAGAGTATGTACCGATGCCTGAGGATCTTAGAGGAAGATACCAATATTATACTTGTGCGGAGATGAAAAAATTAAAGTCAGTGGGATATACAGAGGAATTCCATACATTGGAAGAGGGAGTAAAGGATTACGTTCAAAATCATTTGGCTAAAGAAAATCCATATCTATAAATTTAAAGGATATTTAAAAGAACTGTAGAATAAAAAGAATAGGATTTTAAAGATGAAAACAAGGAATTTTTTTCCTTGTTTTTAATTATAGTCAATAACTGGTATTTCTTTAGATATTAGTGAGTATCAGCATTGATTGGTGGTTGAGTTATTTGATTTTGTAAATTAGAAGTTTATCTGTGTCATCCGTATCAAGTGTTTTGACTTTGATTTGTGACATTAGCGGTTTCAAAAGGATTAAAATGAAAATTAGGAGGTGATAGGAATAAAATTAATATTACCTGTAAAAAAACTTGAAAAACAATTTAGAGAGATGATATTTGATTACCAGGAAGATAATGACCTTCTGTATTATTCATATATGGAGGCCGCAGACAATTTTGACAGCTACTTAAGAAGGGTAGAAGAATTGAGGATGGGGATAACTCTGCCTAAAGGTGATGTTGCTGCTACTGAATACTGGCTTGTAGATAGGAGAGAAAAAGAAATTAGAGGGATCATAAAAATAAGACATGAGAGTATACCTGTTCATGGAAATATAGGCTATGATATACCTCCTAGAAAAAGATTTTTAGGATATGGGACGAAGATATTGGGGCTGGGACTGGAGAAGGCCAGAGAACTAGGGATAAAAGAAGTGAGAGTATCCTGTACCTCTGATAATGAGGGCTCGAAAAAAATAATTATAAAAAATAATGGTGTTTTTATGGGCCTGGCAGAGGATAATAATGAGCTGTATGAACAGTATATAATAAAATAGGAGAGATTTTATGGAATTAAGAAAAGTTTTGGAGAAGGCTAATGAGGTAGGAGGATCGGATATTCATTTTGTAGTAGGCAGACCACCTATGATCAGAATAAACGGGGAACTGTTAGACACAGGTGATTTTGACAAGATGCTGCCTAAAAATTTGGAGGAGATGGCTAAAACAATCCTGTCGGAAGATCAATACATAGAGTTTAAGGAACATCATGAATATGATTTTGCCTTTGGAGTTGCAGGGCTGGGAAGATACAGGGCAAATATCCATATGCAGAGGGGAACAGTTGGAATAACCATCAGGGTATTGAATACTGAAATTCCTACCTTTGAACAGTTGAAATTACCGGGAACCTTGAAACAATTTACAGAGTATAAAAATGGGTTAGTGTTGGTGACGGGACCTACAGGGAGTGGTAAATCAACTACTCTGGCAGCTATGATAGACAAGATAAATGAGGAAAAAGCACATCATATAATAACTGTAGAGGATCCTATAGAATACATGCATAGCCATAAGAAGAGTGTGGTAGAACAGAGGGAGATCAGGTCGGATACCGCTTCATTTAAAACAGCATTAAAATATATCCTCAGACAGGACCCCGATGTAATCCTTGTAGGGGAGATGAGAGACTTGGAAACTATAGAGGCTGCAATCACAGCAGCTGAGACAGGTCATCTGGTTTTTGGAACTCTCCATACAAACAGTGCGGCCAAAACAATAGACAGAATAATAGATGTGTTTCCCAAAGAAAGACAGGGACAGATCAGGTCTCAGCTGTCTACTTCTCTGAGGGGGGTAATAGCTCAGCAGTTGGTTCCAACGAAAGATGGCACCGGCCGAAGAGTTGCTTTGGAGATATTAGTAGGAAATCCGGCTGTAGGAAACCTCATAAGGGAAGGGAAAATCCACCAGATACCATCTGTTTTACAGACAGGAGCCAGATTTGGGATGATAACCATGGAAAAATCTTTGGAAGCCCTATTCGATAAAGGAATCATAAGTAGAGAGGAATATAAAAGCAGAATATTATAGAATATTTAAATAAGAAGTAAGAAAAACTTATAGATATAGATTAAAAATTGAACCAAGAATAACGCTAATAGACAATCCTAATAAATCGATGTTATCCGTGTCGGGTATTTTGATTTCGATTGGATTTTATTCGTGTAATTCGTGGTAGGAGAATTTGAATTTATAAAATTTTAGAAAAGATTGGAGAAATAAATAAATAAGATGGAAAATATTAAATTAAATTTTGAGATAAAAAAAAACAATCTAAAGGAATTTATCCGGGTTCTTATACCGGAGTTAGTGGATGAAGAAATAATTATTACGGAAAAAAGATGTGATGGATTCTTGGAATTGGAATTAGAGGCAGCAGGGAAGAAAATTGTGTTTTCATATGAAAATAATTTGGACAGACTGGAGGACCAGAGGTTGGTCATGTCCAAGGTGGGACTCCTGAAATTAATGGATAAAAAATATCCCTGGGGAGGACTAATAGGGGTAAGACCGACAAAATTAGTGAGAAGGTTTTTAAATCTCGCATACACCTATGAGGAGATAGAAAAATTACTAAATGAACTATATCTGGTGACTCCTAAGAAAGTAAAATTACTCATAGATGTGGTTAAAAAAGAGATGGAATTTCTCAACCGGGATCATATAAATATGTATATAGGAATACCCTACTGCCCGACAAAATGCAGATACTGTTCCTTTGCTTCCTATGAGATGAAGGGGAAGATCGGTAAATACTACAATGAATTTGTAGAAACTCTCCTGGAGGAGATTGCTCTTACAGGGGAATTTTTAAAGGGAACTTCCAACAGGATTGAATCTCTCTATATTGGAGGAGGAACACCCAGTATATTGACAGAGGTTGATATGGAAAGGGTCTTAAAATCAATAAAAGACAATATAAATTTAACCTATCTAAAAGAATTTACCCTGGAAGCCGGGAGGGTAGATACACTTACCTTTAAAAAATTAGACATAATGAAATCTTACGGAGTTGAGAGGATAAGTTTAAACCCTCAGACATTTAATCTGAAAACTTTAGAAAAATTGAATCGTCCATTGGACAGGGATAAATTTGATGATATGTTTGACTACGCTAAAAAAATAGGACTTATAATAAATATGGATCTGATCCTGGGACTTCCGGGAGAGACTACAGAGGATATATTATATACCCTGGAGGAGCTGAAAAAATATCCTGCTGAAAACCTGACGACCCATGTACTTGCCTTGAAAAAAGCTTCTGTTTTATTTAAAGATATTCATGAACCGGCACCTCTTGACTATGAAAAGATAGAAGAAAAATTATATGAGGTTACAGAAGGGAAAAAGATGAAACCCTATTATATGTACAGGCAGAAAAACAGCCTTGAATGGGGAGAAAATATGGGCTTTGCTGTAGAGGGGACAGAATCGATATTTAATATTGAGATGATAGAGGAAAACCAGTCCACCCTTGGATTAGGCGGGGGAGCCATCACTAAATCTGTGGTAACTGAAAGTCTCACTGTGGATAAGATAAAGAGGATAGTGAGCCCCAAGGAACCCATAGCCTATGTGAGACAGATGAGGGAGAGGCTGCCTAAAAAATTGGAATTATTTAAATAACCCTTTTTTTAGATGTTCCCTAGCTTCTCAGTGAATATTCTACTTAGTCGTCCAACAGAATAAGTTCCGCAGTATAACGAGGACTGTAGCTATAAAAAGACGGACATTACCTTTGACTTACTCAAATAACATCAAATGGTTATTGCTTCGGTTTCTCTTCACATCGTAAAATTTATTTTTACTAAAAGTAAATTTTTCGTACTCGTGATCGAGAAACCATAAGAAGGAAGAGTAAGAATCTTCTTGCTTTTCTCTACTTTTTTCGCATTGTTATTTTTTCTAATGTTATTAGAGAAAATAACATACTCGCGATATCTGAAACAGAGCCAGTTAAGGATGGGATCCTTAGGTCTTTTTTACAAGTGGCAACTTAGGTTGACTGGGGGAAATCGTAAAGAAGAAGAGGTTCTAAAGATTCCATCTTTAATACGGGTTACTTTTTCTCTTGAAAGAAAAATTAGCGAAAAAGTTCAAGAAGGTTTATAAATGTCTTAGCGAGTAAGTCACGATCGTCATTGTAGAAACAGTACAGCTGTAGCTCAACGACTATAAACTTCGGAATTTAAAACCAAGAAAAAGAATTAGTGATAATTCGTGTAATTTGTGACTAAAAAAATGAAATTTAGTAATATTAGTAGTTGCAAAGAGAATTTGAGGAGGTGTGGGAACCTTGAATCAGAATATAAAGTTGATTATCATAATCATAGTGATATTAACAACAGGTTTTGTCTATAATAAGATAAGACCTGAAAAAAAGAGTATAAAATTAAAAAAAGAGATGATCTTTGGCACCATAGATAAAAATAAAAAATTAAATATAAACGATGCCCAATTAGAAGATTATTTAAAAGCAGGAATAAGTCTTGGTATTGCCAAAAAAATATTTGAATATAAAAAAATACTGGGAAGGGTAGACAGCTTGGAAGACCTGTCCAGGATAGACGGGATAGGAGAAAAGAGTGTAGAAAAATTGTCTAAGAATATAGAGGCGGGAGACGGTGGGACTTTAAATAAATTGAAGATAAACTCAGCTCCTCCTGAGACATTAAAATATTATGGATTCACCAAAAAAGAAATAAAAAAAATAGAGATCTACATAGGAAAAAATGGTGTGATCTACTCCAACATCGAGATGATGGAGATATTGGGAGAGGAAAGATACAGGGCCTATGAAAATATATTGGAGTATAATTAAACACCAATGATTATTAATGTTTTACTGGTAAAAAAACAAACCGCAAATAACATTAATAGACTCAAATTATAGTTTTTGACACAAAATTATAATCACAAAGAGATGAGATAAAGAGTTACACGAAGTATTCATTAAAAAGCAATAAGTTGCGCGTAACCGGTTACTATATTTTCTTTGTGCACCTTTGAGTTCTCTTTTCTTAGTGATGAAAAAAACTTTATTTACGATCATTAGCGGCTCAAATTTTGAATGGATAATAAAAAAAGACAGGAGTAGGGAAGATGCATAATTTAGATTTTACAGCGATAGACATAATAGGCTTAGTTTTGGGGTTGTTCTCTGTATTCATAGGGATAAAATACCCGGACTGGGATTTCAAATTAAAATTAAAACACAGGTCTATACTGACTCACAGTCCGTTGATCACACTTTTTTTTATATACATATATTTAAATAAACAGGGCGGGTTTTTAGGTTTTGGAGGAGAGAAAGAGACGGGATTCAGATATTTTATAATGGGTTTTTCCATAGGAATGGGAATACATTTTCTCTATGATCTATTTCCCAACGGCTGGAATGGTAGTGCTCTTCTGCACATTCCAATCTTAAATAGAAAGATAAAAAAAATGGGGAGTGTTACTCTCTTTATTTTATTTACTGTAATTTCATTTATGACAGGTATAAAACTCAGCAGATCCATAGAGGAGACCATCTTATTTTTAATTCTGGGGCTGCTGCTCCTTGGATTAAATAAGAGGAAAGAGGGAAAATTAATAAGGCCGACAGGGTCTTTTTTACTTTTATTTTTGGGAATAGCTTCCTATATAGATCCCGATTTTTATGGATTTTTAATGGAAAATATGAAAACCCTATGGACAGCAGGAGAGGCAGGGGTGAAAACAGTCTTCACATTAATTTCATAATAATAGGGGATAATAAAAAGAACCCTCTCTCGCCCTAGAACTCCTCCTTCTTATGGTTCCTCTTTAGTAAAGAGGAACCAACGTAATGCTTCTAAGCTATTACTGTAGTTTACCCTTTGACAAAGGGCAAACGCCAAAGAGGAATGGGTTCCGAGGGGGAAACCACAAGAGGGATTATTGAGAAAAAAAAGGAGTGGATCTACCTATGAAAATACTGGTTGTAGAAGATGAGGAGAACATAAGAAAAGTAATAAAAAAAATATTGGAAATAAATGAATTTGAGGTGTTGGAAGCCCGTGACGGGGCAGAAGCTATGGATATATTCTATAGTGAGAAGATAGATTTAATTATACTGGACTGGATGCTGCCCAAGGTAAATGGTATAGAAGTGCTGAAGATGGTCAGACAGGAGTCCAGTCTGCCCATCCTGATGCTTACAGCAAAATCTCAGGAGGATGACGAGGTAGAGGGGCTGGAGGTAGGAGCCAACGATTACCTGAAGAAACCATTTAGTCTGAAAATATTGGTTACACGGGTGAAAAAACTTCTCAATTTAATAGGGGGGAAAAAAAAATACGGTATTTTAGAGGTTGACTTAAACAACCATAAAGTATATATCAAGGGGAAGGATACTAATATATCTCCAAAGGAGTTTGAACTATTGAATTATTTGATATTGAACAGGGGGATAGCTCTGAACAGGGAAAAAATATTAGCGGACGTATGGGACTTTGCCTACGATGGAGATTATAGAACTGTGGATACCCATATAAAAACCCTGAGGAAAAAAATCGGTGCTGAGCATATAACAACCGTAAGGGGGATAGGTTATAAGTTTGAGGTGGACAAGAGATGAAATTAAAATTGACTCATAAGGTATTTATCTTTTCCCTTGCCCTTGTATCCCTGGTTATAATCGGGGGGATATACATAAATAACAACTATTTGGAGGATTTTTATTCCAACAGAAGGATAGCTCAGATAAAGGAAGTACGTAAACTGATATCTGAGGAAGTTCCCACAGAGGAAGAGTTAGACACCTATGCACAAAAATATAATATTACAATAAATATGATGGGTAAAATAAATCCCAGGCGTATAGCGAGATATGAATTGGATGAAAATAATGAGGGGAACATGGTAATCGAACACAGGGGGATGCAGCATTTAGAATATTATAAACTCCTTCCAACGGGGCAGTTTATAACTCTGAGAATCTCCATGGATTCTATACGAAGTACAGTTGGAATAGTCAATGAATTTTATATCTATGAGGGAATAGCTATATTGATAGGATCACTTTTTTTTGTATATATATTTTCCCTCCATATCACAAGACCAATAATAGCTTTAAATTCTATTATCGGAAGGATGGTAAACATGGATTTTTCCTACCGGGCCAACATAAAAAGCGGGGACGAACTGGAAGAATTAGGGGATAATATAAATTTTCTTTCCTCGGAGCTGGAAAAAAATATAGGACAGTTAAAATTATCCAATATGAAGCTGAAAGATGAGGTAGAAAAAAGAAGGAGGATCGATGAACTCAGGAAGGAATTTATTGCCAGTGTAACCCACGAGATAAAAACCCCTGTAACGGTAATAAATACCCATGCCGAGATGCTCCTATATGACCTGATTGAAAATAAGGAGGAGGGGAAGGAGTATCTTAGGACTATTATCTCTGAGGGGAATAATATAAGCACCCTTTTGAGTGAACTGATAAAACTTATAAAATTAGAGGAAAAAATAGTGGATATAAAGCTGGAAAAATTAGACTTATTTGATCTGCTGAGGGAAGAGAGTTCTAAATATAAGATCGATCTGGCAGATAAGGGTGTAAGTTTAATCCTGAATTTAGAGGAAAATCTGATGGTTTTAGGAGACGAATTTAAAATAAGACAGGTTGTAAATAACCTTTTGAGTAATGGTGTATCCTATGTGGAGAATAACGGCGAACTCAGGGTAAACTTAGAAACTGAGGGAGATGAAGCCAGGGTAGAGATAATAAATACAGGATCTTCCATTCCGGAAGATAAGTTAGGAAATATTTGGAAAGCATTTTACAGGGTAGAGAAATCCAGAAATAGAAAGTATGGGGGGACAGGTCTCGGCCTCACCATAGTCAACGGGATCCTGGAAAGACACGGGTCAAAATTTGGTGTAGAGAATGTGAGTGATGGTGTGAAATTTTGGTTTACACTGGAAAAAGTATCAAAGGAGGTATAACATGGGCTATCATATGATGGATGGATTACCAGGGGGAGTTTATTGGGTCTTTATGCTGTTTAGAGGAGTAGCGGGTTTTATTTTTCCTATAATATTGTTATACTTAGTATATAGATTTATGAAGGGGAAGGAAGGCGAATTTCTTCAGAAATCAGAAACTCCTTTGGAAAGGCTGAAGATGAGGCTGGCTAAGGGAGAGATCACCAAGGAAGAGTATGAAGAATTGAAAAAAATAATAGAAGATTAAAAAAATGCTGAACCGCGAATGATGCGAATTAATACGAAAAAAATGGAACGCGGATGCTGAAGCATACACGGATATATTAAGGAAAAGAAACAGAATTTTAAATTCGAGATTAAAATCAAGAAAATAAAAATCTGTGATTATCTATCAAATCCGCGTTATCCGTGTTCTATTGTTAAAGTTTAATCTGTGTTAAAAAAAGGAGAGATTTATGGGAAGACCAGGAAAAGTAAAAGGTTTTATAGACAGTGTTATTGGAAAGGCTATAGTTGTAGGGATAGAGGTCTTTGCCAGAAAAAGCAACGTATCTTTAGAAGATTCTCTGGCAGAGTTAAAGGAATTATCCCATGCTGCAGGGATAGAAACGGTTTATACAATAAGTCAAAGAAAAAACAGAATAGAGGCAGGAACTTATTTAGGAAGTGGGAAAATAGAGGAGATAAAGGCATTGGCGGCCAGATATGGTGCTGATATCCTCCTTGTAGATGATGAACTTTCCGGGATCCAGATAAGAAATCTGGAGAGTATCTTAGATATGGAAATAATAGACAGAACCAGTTTAATCTTGGATATCTTTGCCAACAGAGCCAAGAGTAAGGAAGGAAAATTACAGGTCGAATTAGCCAGATTGAGATATGAAAAACCCAGAATTGTAGGAGGAAGTACCCAGCTGTCGAAACAAGCCGGAGGAATAGGATCCAGGGGACTGGGAGAAAAAAAGTTGGAACTGGACAGGAGAACTATCGATAAAAGGATAAGGGATGTAGAAAGATCTATAGAGGCGTTAAAAAAACAAAGGGAAGTTCAAAAAAGTAAGAGAAAAAAGAGCCACCTGCAGACAGTAGCTCTAATAGGATATACAAATGCAGGGAAATCCACTTTGATGAATACTTTCTTAAGGGTAAATAATCCATTGAAGAGTAAACACGAGTCACCAGTTGCTGATATGCTGTTTGCTACATTGGATCCATTTCATAGAAAGGTAAAATTAAAGGATAATTTGGAGTTTATATTGACTGATACAGTAGGATTTGTAAATAAATTGCCCCATACTCTGGTTGATGCCTTTATGTCTACGTTGGAAGAGGTAAAAGATGCAGACCTGTTGTTATATGTGGTAGATGTATCCAATGAGGAATATGAACATCAATTGAAGGTTACTAAAAATGTAGTGAAGGAATTGGGAGCCCAGGAAATCCCGTATATAATAGTGCAAAATAAAAAAGACAGATTAAATTCTAAAGAACTTTTGGAAATTACCGATCCATTGGAAATGACGGTGCCGATATCTGCCCTGACTGGTGATGGATTAGATCACTTGATCTCTGAAATAGAGGGGAAAATAATGAAAGATTATAAGGTTGTAGATTTAATTATTCCCTTTGAAAGTGGATCTATGGCTAACTATATACTGGAGAACACCAAGGTTGTAGAGCATAAATATTTAGATGACGGCCTCCATGTGAGGGCCTATTTAAACGGACATGATATCAACAGATACAATTTATTCTTGGTATAAAAAGTAAAAATACTTGACAAAGTATAATGGGTGTAGTATCATATGGATAGTAACAGGAAGTTAAACAAAAGTTTCATTGAGTAAGAAACCCTTCTGGGATTGAAGTTAAATGGATTTTGAGAAAGCTTTACTGTATTAAAATTTTACGGAGGTAACACACATGTTAAAAGGAACAGTTAAATGGTTTAATGACGATAAAGGATTTGGATTTATCCAAGCTGAAGATGGAAACGACTACTTCGCACATTTCTCTCAAATCAACAAAGAAGGATTCAAAACTTTAAAAGAAGGGGAAGAAGTAACTTTCGAAATCACTGAAGGTGCTAAAGGTCCTCAAGCTTCAAACATCGAAACTGTATAATTTCTTTATTTGAAAGTTAAGCGATAGATTTATTCTATCGCTTTTTTTTTACCAAAAATTTTTTTTTTAGTGATCTTTCCAGCTTTTTCTTAGTGGACTTAGTGTAGAGGCTTAAGTTTTATAAATTCGTGACAAAAACAGGTTCTAAGGGTGTCACACTTAACTGACTCCATTTCTTTTCATGAGCAAAAGAAATAGAGGAAAGAAAATCTCACTTTTTCTAAATGATGTTATATGAGGAAGACCATGGATCCCCGTTTCTTAGTGGGATGCCTGACGGGCATGTTGGGCACGACGAAACTCGCAAGATATCTATTGAGGAGTAGGGTAACATCTAGAAAAAGGAATTAAAGGAAAAGAAAGGTTCTAACCAAGAAAAAAAGGTTTTAGACCTGTGATACATTTAAAATTAAGTTTTTTAGTATACTTAATTTTAATAACCGTATATCTTAGATTTTAAATCTTTGTAATCTGTGTTAAAAAAGACTTCTGTGTTATAGCAGTAGAATATTTAAAGATTGGTGAACATTGGTGACAAAAAAATATTTAACCCTGCGTATCTCAGTGATCTCTGTGTCTCCGCGTTGAAGGTTTTGATTTTTATAGATCTGTAAAAAAAAGAACTTTTAAGATAAAAGCTCTTCCAATTCAAAGGTTTCTTCCAATAAAATTTCATATTCTGTTTCAATTTTTTCTTTTTCTATAATTAGATTACCTAGTTTTGTGTAATCACCTTGGTTTAGAGAGATATCAACCTCTAAATTATCAAGAGTTTTTAAAATTTTTGTTTCAAGAGTTTTTAATTTTTTTAACCGGCGTTCATCATTTTTTTGTTTTTGATTGTCTCTAACTCTGGTATCTGCTCTATCTTTTTTTACAGCTTCTACTATTACTTCCGAAGTTTGATCTAAGTAGTAATTAAAATTACCGGGATAATCATACAAAGTCTGATCCTTTAATTCAATAATCCTATTTGCAATTTTATTTAAAAAATATCTGTCGTGGGAAATAAATAAAAGAGTCCCATTAAATGAAGCCAGTGTTTCTTCTAAAATTTCTTTGAAATGAAGATCCAGATGATTTGTAGGTTCGTCTAAAATAAGAAGGTTAAATCCATTATTTATCATGATAGCTAATTTTAATCTGGCTTTTTCGCCGCCACTAAGAGATTCTATTTTCTTATTTAAATCTTCACAATAGAAATGAAACTTTGCCAGACTCCTATGAAGGTCGGATTCTTTGACGATACTTTCATCTCTAAAAACATCAATTAGAGTAGACTGATAATTTGTAAATGTGAGGTTTTGATCAAGATAAGCTATCTTTAAGCTGCTTCCTAGAGTAATACCCTCTGCTTCATCTAAGATCATCTTTAAAAGTGTAGATTTACCGCTGCCGTTAGATCCGACGATACCCAATCTTTCGCCTAGATACAGGTCTAGAGAGATATTTTTAAATAGCAGTTTGTTATTGATCTCCTTAGAAATTTTATCAACTTTAATAACTCTTTTACCGCTTCTCCCTTGGCTGTCAAAATCAAATGAAATATTTTTTTCAATTTTTGGTTTATCTATTTTTTCCATTTTCTCTATACGCTTTCTCATATTTTCAGCTTTGATAAACATAGATTCATTATCACCGTTGCTTCCCCAGTGTCTGAACCTTCTAATGGCATCTTCCATCTGTTTGATTTTTTTCTCTTGAGCCAAGTATATTTCTAATTCTTTAAGGTATCTTCTTTCTTTTTCTACAACATAGTAACTATAGTTTCCGTTGAATATCTCGATGCCTTTATCATTTAATTCGTATATCTTATCGATGGTATTGTCTAAAAAATACCTGTCATGGGAAATTAAAAAAATACTTTTTTTATACCCTTTAACAAATTCTTCCAACCATTTTATAGAACTAAGATCCAGGTGGTTTGTAGGCTCGTCTAATAACAATAGATCAGGTTCATCTACTAAAGCTTTTGCAAGAAAAACTCTATTTTTTTCCCCTCCGCTAAGCTCACTAATCTTTTTTTTCAAGAATTCATCAGGAATCTTTAACCCTAACTTGATTTTTTTAATTTTTTCATCTATCTCATAACCGCCTTGAGACTCGAATTCCTCCTGTAATTTACCGTAATTTATCAGATCATCATTGTAGGTAGGAGAAGTACAGTCTTCAATTAGTTTCAAAGAGTTGTTAATGTTATTTTCAATGGCTAAAAGGTCCTCAAATCCACTATATAGGACTTCATTGACATCTTTTTCTAAAAAGTTGGTGAAATCTTGTATTAAATACCCAATTTTAAGGTTTTTTTGTAAGGTCAGATTTCCGCTGCTGTAATCTTCTATTTTAGAGATTATTTTAAATATAGTCGATTTACCACTTCCGTTTTTACCGATTAAACCAATTTTTTCACCCTCTATTACTCGGAGGGAGATATCATCTAATATTAAATTTGAGCCATAATATTTACTTATTTTATCCATAGTAACCTGTAACATCTATATCTCCTTCTAAACTTTAGTTTAATTTTTCTATTCGCATTTAAAATCAAATTTTCCTCTTCCAGTATATAATAAATTAAGTAAAAAAGCTAAATTAAGAAATTATTTGAATTATATTAGGATTAAAATAAAACTGTATAAAGATATAAAAATAGGAGCTTTATTTAAATAAAGCTCCTACTAAATTATTAAGAAATATTTCTTGAATACCTGTTTGTTTGTCCGGTTTTAATGATTCTTACAAGGGATGAAACAACTACTATTCCAAATGAGAGTGCCACTGCAATAAACAGGGTCTCGGTTCCCTTGTAGATAGCTTGTTCCATATTTTTTTCTAATATATAAAACATAGTGTAATATATACCGCTTCCGGGAACTAATGGTATCAATCCGCTTATAAGGATAGACGTAACCGGAGTTTTTAGGAGTCTGGCAAAGATTTCGGAACAAATGGTCAGGACAACAGATGAGGCGAAATAAGCAAGAATAATAGAGGTGCTAAGCTCTAAGCAGAATAAGTAGGTTCCCCAGCTTATTCCTCCTACAAGAGCTGAAAAAATCAGCTTCTCTCTCCGGATATTAAAGATAATTCCAAAACCAAAGGTGGCCAAAACAGCGAATAAAATTTGTATAAACATCTAAAATTTACCTCCTAAACAGAGACTGATAGCCGCCCCTGTCCCTACAGCTAAAGATGTGGCCACAAGGAGAGCCTCTGTCCCCCGAGCCATTCCTGTCATATAATCTCCTGCAATAATATCTCTGATACCATTGGTTAGAGCCAGGCCTGGAACTAACAGCATGAGGGAACCTATGATAGCTTTATCGATATTATCGATAAATTCAATAGAAAAGAAGTAATAGGCAAGGAAGGCGCTGAAGGCTCCTCCCAATGTATTTACAAAGATACCGTTTAATTCATACTTACTGAATGAATATGACAACAGGTAGACTGCAGCCCCGATGGGAAGTGTTCCCCAAAAATCTTTTAAAGTTCCGCCAAAAAGTATGGCAAAGGAAGCTGCGGTTACAGCATGAGCTAAAAGATTAAAAAGGATAGAATATCTAGGTGTTCCATCGATGCTTTTAAGTTTTTCCATGAATTCATCACAATTATAGTTTTTTGCATCTCTGGCAAGGTCATTTATTTGGTGTACCTTTTCCAAATTTACCGTCCTGGATTTTATACGGATAACGGTTGAAAGAGTTTTATCGTCCTTTGCGACAGCTACGATGATACCACTCAGGGTAGCAAAACAGTCGGAAGTGGCACCATGGGTATCGCAAATTCTAGTTACGATATCCTCTGATCTATAGGTTTCACCGCCATTTTCTAAGATCATTTTCCCTGCATAGGCAGAGATTTTAAGTATTTTATTTAATGTCATTTTGAGCTCCTAAATTTAGCATATTTTTTTATTGTTATTATAGCATATTAAAACCTTTTCGCACACAGATAACATAGATGAAAAATAGAATGTAGTCCAAGTTTTATTTATTTCTTTTTCGTATAAATACAATACTATTTAGATATTTCAATTAGTTATTTAAATTTAGTATAATCATATTATAATTTTAACTGATTAAAGTTTATACATGAAATAAATATTTTGTTAATTTAGGGAGTGAAAGGATGAAAAGAGTAAGCAACAGTACATTGATATTGATAGCAATGGTATTAGGTATCGCGGCAGGAGCATTTTTAGGAGAAAAGGGTGTGATCTTTGCACCACTGGGAAATATTTTTATCGGCTTAATTAAGATGCTGGTTATACCTTTGGTATTTTTTAGTATTATCTCCGGTTCGGCAGCACTTGGAAAGACAAAGTCAGCAGGGAAGGTCGGGGTATTTACAATAGCTTATTATTTAGGTACATCAGCAGTATCTGTGGTGTTGGGGTTATTGGCAGGAAATATATTTAAACCTGGTTTAGGTGTAAAAGTTCCGGATTCATTGATGACAGATGCAGCTACATATGCGGAAAATTCAAATGTAGCTGGATTTTGGGATACGGTTCAGGGGGTTATCCCTGCAAATCCATTTGAATCATTGGTCAGCGGAAACATCCTGCAAATATTATTCTTTGCATTGTTCTTCGGAATAGCATTATCTACAATGGATGAGAAAAAGCAGAAGCCGGTGACGGATATTTTGGATACTGTAAATGATGGGATGATCTGGATGATAAAAAAAGTATTGATCATTGCGCCACTGGGAGTATTTGGATTGATGACTAATTCAATAGCACTGTTTGGGATGGATATAATGGTGTTGGTGCTTAAGTTATTGGCTGCTTTTACCGTTACACTGGGAGTGATCCACTTTGTACTGATTCCTATGCTGGTAAAAATTTTAGGCGGGATGAATCCGTTGACATTCTTAAAAGGGATGAAAGAAACTCAGATATTAGCATTTGCTTCAGCTTCATCTATGGCTACCCTCCCTATAAACAAGCAGGAGTGTGAAAATTTAGGTGTAAAGCAGGAAGTGACATCGTTTGTTTTACCCCTGGGAGCCACAATTAATATGAATGGAAATGCCATGTTATATGCATTGACAGCAGTATTCTTTGCTCAAATGTTTGGTGTAGAATTGGGAATGGCTCAATATACAGCAATAATTTTAACTTCTGTATTGGGAGCAATTGGAACAGCAGGAGTCCCTGGGCCGGCATTGTTGGTAGTGGCGGTACTGGTAGCAGCAGGAATTCCGGTAACAGCCTTGCCGCTTATCTTCGGGGTAGACAGATTGTTTGATATGATGAGAACTTCTACAAATGTACTGGGAGACGCTTCTTGTGCGGTAATCGTGGAAAAGATGCTGTCGGAAGATACAGCAGTAGAATCTGTACTAAAAGATGCATAGTTGGAAATAAATAAAAAGGATTTGAAAATTTCAAATCCTTTTTTGCTTCGGTTTTAATAAAAAAGTTAAGAGAAAGACAGCTCCGCTGTCTTTCTCTTATATCCTAAATTTGGTGCCCTCTGGGAACCATAAAAGGAGGGAATAAAGTTCCAAGGATTCCGCACTTAATACGGGTTACTTTTTCTCTTGAAAGAAAAATTAACGAAAAAGTTCAAGAAGTTTATAATTGTCTTAGTGGAGTAAGTCACGATCGTCATTGTAGGAACAGTACTGCTGAAGCTCAACGACTATAAACTTCGTTCAAAACCAAGAAAGTTTTTCTTAGTGTAACTCATTATCTCAGTTCTTTGTGATGAAGAATTAAAGGTTTTGAATTTAAATCATC
Source organism: Psychrilyobacter piezotolerans (assembly GCF_003391055.1). Lineage (NCBI taxonomy): Bacteria > Fusobacteriati > Fusobacteriota > Fusobacteriia > Fusobacteriales > Fusobacteriaceae > Psychrilyobacter > Psychrilyobacter piezotolerans. The sequence continues at coordinate 160,003 of NZ_QUAJ01000001.1, read as the reverse complement.
TGAGAAAATCTGTGACTAAAAATGATTAGAAGACTTCTGTATAATGGCTATAAAAGTTTTATAAAATTAGTGCAGGTTGGTGGAGAAAAAGGTTCTACCTGCAAGAAATATACTGTGGAGTAACATCTAGAAAAAGAATTAAGTTCAAAATTAAAGAAGAGAATCTGACGGCTAGAAACTTCGATTTTTAAAACTTAATAAACAGAGCAAACAATAGAAAAAGAATTAAATTTAAAGTAAAAATTAAAAGAAGGTTCTAACCAAAAATAAAATGTTTTAATCTGTGTAAATTAGATTTTAGATTTGTGTAATCTGTGTCAAAAATAAAGTTCTAAGGGTTCCGCCCTTAATACGGGTTACTTTTTCTCTTGAAAGAAAAATTAACGAAAAAGTTCAAGAAGTTTATAATTGTCTTAGTGGAGTAAGTCACGATCGTCATTGTAGAAACACTACAGCTGTAGATGGACGACTATAAACTTCGATTTTAAAAACCAAGAAAAAAAGAATTTAATCTGTGAACATCATAGCTATTATCAGATATAATCCGCGTTCTATGGGTTAGAAGTCAAAAAAATAATTAAAAGTTGAGATAGTGGAAGAAGTTTGATATAATAGTTTTAATGTAAAGAAAAAACACTTGACATAATGGTGGAGATATATTATAATACAGGGGTAAATTATGGAATTAAAAGAATTTTTAGAGATTTCAATTTTATTAGGTTACTACGGCAACCTTTTAAGTGACAAACAAAGAACCTATATGGAAGAACACTTTGAAGATGATTTTTCCCTTTCGGAGATTGCAAAATCTCACGGTATCAGCAGACAGGCAGTCTATGATAATATCAAGAGGGGAATCAAGATTTTAAAGGGGTATGAGGAAAAGATAGGATTCTTAAAGAGAGAGAAAGAGATAAGGGACAGTTTGAAAGAACTGAAGGCAGATTATAGTGAAGCAAAGTTAGACAGCTTAATAGCAAGTTTTGATATATAAGAGGTGTTCTATGTTAGATAATTTAGGAAGTAAATTCCAAGGAATATTTAAAAAGGTAAGGGGACATGGAAAATTAACAGAGGATAATATAAAGGCTGCCCTGAAGGAAGTAAGGCTGTCATTGTTGGAAGCTGATGTTAACTACCGTGTGGTAAAGGACTTTGTAAATAAAATAAAGGAAAAAGCTGTAGGAGAAAACACCCTCAGCGGAATCAATCCAGGACAGCAATTCATAAAGATAGTAAATGATGAATTGACAGAACTATTAGGCGGAACAAATGCAAGATTAACTAAAGCTCACAGGGGTCCCACGATAATTATGTTAGCCGGGTTACAAGGGGCAGGTAAAACTACCTTTGCAGCTAAGTTAGCTAAATATTTGAAAAAAAATGGAGAGAAACCATTTTTAGTAGGAGCGGACATATACAGACCGGCAGCTATGAAGCAACTTCAAGTGTTAGGAGATCAGATCGGTGTACCGGTATACTATGAAGAGGGAAGTAAGGATGCTGTAAATATTTGTGAAACCGGTGTAAAAAAAGCCAGAGCAGAGGAAGCAACTTACATAATCCTGGATACAGCAGGAAGACTTCATATAGATGAAAATCTGATGGAGGAGTTAAATCAGATAAGAAAAAAAGTCAGACCTCAAGAGATACTATTAGTAGTAGATGCAATGATTGGTCAAGACGCAGTTAATCTAGCAAGCAGTTTCAATGAAACTTTAAATATAGATGGTGTAGTACTGACGAAGTTAGATGGAGATACCAGAGGTGGATCCGCACTATCGATCAAAGCAGTGGTAGGAAAGCCGATCAAGTTTATCGGTGTAGGAGAAAAACTGGAGGATATCGAATTATTTCATCCTGAAAGACTGGTATCCAGGATTTTGGGGATGGGAGATGTAGTTTCCCTGGTTGAAAAAGCTCAAGGTGCCATAGATGAAGATGAAGCCAGGTTGCTGGAAGAAAAATTAAGAAAGCAAGAATTTGACTTAGAAGATTTTCTAAAACAATTGCAAAATATAAAGAAACTGGGACCTATCGGAAATATCCTGAAGATGTTACCGGGAGTAGGGGATCTAGGGGATCTAGCACCGGCAGAAAAAGAGATGAAAAAGACCGAAGCGATTATACAGTCTATGACTGTAGAAGAAAGAAGAAAACCAAAGATTATAAATTCCAGCAGAAAAAAAAGGATAGCCAGGGGATCTGCTACCCAGGTTCATGATATCAATAAGATGCTGAAACAGTTTGAACAGATGAAGAGTATGATGAAGATGTTCGGCGGCGGTAAGGGAATGCCTAAGATGGGCAAAGGGTTTAAATTACCGTTTTAACTCTTCCTTCTTATGGTTTCTCTTAAGTACAAAGAAACCGAGGTTGGAATGAATAAGTATTCCTTTCTCTTCTTAAAAGAAAGGTGTCCGTTAGGACGAAAAGAGTCGCAAATTATAATAAATTATTAAATAAATTAAAATGAGAAAAGGAGAATTAATTATGTTAAAAATCAGATTAACTAGATTAGGAAGCAAGAAAAGACCTGTTTACAGAGTAGTAGCAATGGAAGCATTACAAAAAAGAGATGGAAAGGCAATAGCTTTCTTAGGAAACTACTATCCTTTAGAAGATTCTAAAGTAGTGTTAAAAGAGGAAGAAATCTTAAGATTATTAGGAAACGGAGCTCAACCTACAAGAACTGTTAAATCTTTATTAACTAAAGCTGGAATTTGGGCTAAGTTTGAAGAGTCAAAGAAAAACTAATTTTATTAAAATAAAATTTTAAAAGAACCCGAGAGGGTTCTTTTTTATACAAAAATAGTCACAAAAAACGTTAGGCAGAGATGACTCAGGTTTTAAAAGTTATAATTAGAGATACCTTGATATTTATGGGTTTAAATCCGAAAAGTCAGAATTTAGTCAGCGTTAAAAAAATTCTAACTGGAAGAGATATCCCCAAATATCTACCAGCGAGTGGTATCACCAAAATGCTACCCGCAAGGGGCATCACCAAGATTTCTAGAGGTTATTACATAATCTAAGAATCTTGAGATATTAGTTTACTGCGTAAACATAGGATTTTGAGATAGAGCTTATTTTACAAAATGAGATGTACCATCTTTATTGAAATATTTGCATAACTTTAAAAAATGTAATAAACTTGAGTATTGTGTTTTTGTAAACTTCGAATTGAGATATTTCATTATTCTGTTGGGGCTGAGATAAACAATTTGTTTTTATATAAGAAATATGAATAAAACAACAAATCAGTGAAAAAAATATCAAGATCATGAATTTTGTATGTTATATATTTTAATAAGTAGAAATGTCAAATCAAATCAATCATTAAAAAAAACTTAAAAACCATGGAATTTAATGATATAATAATACTGGATTAACTCGGCGGTTTGTAATTAAATAACAAAACCCTGTAAATTGTGAATTGAATTTTAAACAAAATTATTCACAAGGTGATGTGTGACTGCAGGGGCTGTTAAGAAGGGTCTAAAAATATTGTGGAAAAGATTATGTAAAAATTTAATTAATCTAATTAATTATGATATGGTGAAAGGAAAAAGAAAAAATGGAGGAGAGAGATGAGTACAGAAATTTTAAAAAATGAAGTAAGGAAATATGAAAATCAGATAGATTTAGTGGACTTAATTAAAATATTACTTAAAAACAAAGGTTTAATATTGTTAACCGCTGCAATAATCACCCTTATGAGTGTAGGAGGAGCTTTTTATATTAAGGCTAATAAAATAGAGAAATTTGGGCAGAATTTTAAACTTATAGATTTTAACGATTCATACTATAATAAAAAAGCTGATCTTACAATAAAAAAATTTATTATCGAAGATATTTTATTAAAAAATGAAGTAGTAGATGAATTTTATAAAAATGAAGAATTCAACAAATATTCTCAAACTAAAAACAAAGATAAGATTCTTAATGAAGATGAAAAAAGGGAATTTATAAATAACAGCATTAAAATAAATAAAGTTATGGATGAGGGTAAAAAAGAAATAAAATACTATTCCTTAATTTCCAATATCAAAGCTAATAAAGGATTGAGTGAAAAGTTAATAGCTTTATATATAGATATCATAAATAAAGAAAAAGCAGCTATAATAATAAATGCTATTGATACCGAAGATGATTTTATTATTCAGAAAAGAAATTTATATGAAAAAAAAGTTAAAGAGGGCGAAAAGAATATAGCGGAGATAATAAAACAACAGCCAGTTTCAATATTGGAAAATCAAGAGATAATATCAATGTTATCTATAACTAATCCAAGTTTATTGCAAGAGATGGATAGTGATAAAGCTCTGTATGAGAAATATTATGATCAAGCTGTAGGAATAGAGGGGCTCAAAGAGGATAAAAATTTAAACCAGCAGATTGAAAAATTATCATCTATTTATAAGGTGGAGGAAAAGAGTAAATCTATGATGATAGTAGCTATGGGGCTGATACTGGGGTTATTCCTGGGGATCTTTGCAGCCTTCATGAAGGAATTTTTTGAAAATGTTGATTTTAAGAATTAAAAAACCAGTAAACTTCAGCACAGAAACTTTGTAAAATAATAAGAGTAAAAAAAGGGGAGAGGAGCAGATGCGACACAGCAAAAATATACTGTCAAGAATAATATTTTTTATAATAATGTATACGGCATATTACAAATTATTTCATATATTTAATAGGACAGATAATGCTGCTTTTTATCTTATGTTTTTAATTATGGGATTGGCGTATTACCTTGTTGGGTATTTGGATTTCAGCAATGGGAAATTGGAAAAAAATGATATAGTATATTCCGTTTTGATTAATACAGTCTTAGGAAGTATAAATTATTTCTTTACAAAGAGTAAAAAAGAATTTACTGTGTTCCTTATTTTGATTATAATTGCAAATCTGATTAAATACATATTGGCAGCTTTAAATAATAGCAAGATGAATGTGCTCTTAGCGGGAGAAAACGATCTGATTGATAAGATAAAACAAAGTATAATTAACTCAGATAGACATGTATACACAGGTCAATGCTGCTGCGAAGGTGTGGACAGATTGAAAGAAATTGTCTCTGAAAAGAAAATAGACATGATAATAATTACTGAAAAAGCTATCCTGAAAAATCACCAAAACTTATTATTGGACCTTAAGTTAAAGGGAAAAAAAATACAGACATATTGGCAGTTTAATGAAGAAGTAGAAGGAAAGATAGATGTGACTAAGATAGACGAAAGATGGCTGCTCTACAGCCTGGGATTTAACATCCTGCATAATACCCTTCAGAGAAGGGTAAAGCGGCTGTTTGATATAGTGATGGCTATAATAATATCTATTCCGGCTCTGCCTATAATGCTGCTAACCGCAGTCTTACTAAAGATAGCAGGACTTTTGGATAAGAAGGAAGCCGGACCGCTGTTATTTACTCAAATAAGGGTAGGGCTTGGAAATGAACCTTTTAAGATGTTCAAATTTAGAAGTATGATAACCAAGGAGAATTGGGCAGAGGTGGGGTTTGACCCCCATAAAGAATCATGGACTACTGAAGGGGATCCCAGAGTTACAAAAATAGGGCATTTCATGAGAAAAACAAGACTGGACGAACTGCCGCAGTTATTAAATGTAATCAGAGGGGAGATGTCCTTTGTGGGACCCAGGCCGGAAAGTGTACCCTATGTGGAGGAATTAGAAAGGGAACTGCCCTTTTATAATCTAAGGCATGCGGTGCAGCCAGGGGTTACAGGATGGGCACAGGTAATGTATCCCTATGGAGCCACAACAGAGGATTCATTGAGAAAGCTGGAATTTGATCTGTATTATATAAAACATCAAAATTTTGTGATGGATGTAGGGATATTTTTTAAAACAGTTAAGACGGTGTTGTCCGTAAAAGGGAGATAGTAAATCAATAAAATTGATTTATAAATTAAGACTATTTGCGATATGTTGTTTTAAAAAGTAAGTCACGATTGTCATTGTAGGTGCTTTACAGCTGGAGAGTAACGACTATAAACTTCGATTGAAAGTCAAAAATAAAGGATTAGAATTTTTTTAGCTACTCTTAGTGTAAGGGAATTAAATTTCTTAGGGTTGGGTAATCCAAGAAAATCTGTATAATCTGTGACAAAAAGGAAGTTCCAAAGATTCCGCCTTTGATACGGATTACCTTTTCTCTTGACAGAAAATGTAATCGAAAAGGTCAAGAAGGTTTATAATTGTCTTAGTGAGTAAAACACGATCGTCATTGTAGGAACATTACAGCTGAAGCTTAACGACTATAAACTTCGGATTTTAAAACCAATAAAAAAAGAATTTATTAGTGTTGGATAATTTGAGAAAACCTGTGATAAAAAGATAGTTTAGGTTACTTTAAAAAAAAGAAAGATAGGGAGAAAAAAGTTTATGAAAAATATTATATTATGCGGCGGGAATGGGACTAGGTTATGGCCTGTGAGCCGGACCCTTATGCCGAAACAGTTTGTTAAATTATTTAATGATCAGTCATTATTTCAACTGACGGTTGAGAGAAATAATAAGGTATGTGACAGTAATTTTATTATATCAAATACGGAGCAGTATTTTCTAGCAATCGATCAGTTGGAAGAGGATAAAAAGTATAACTTTCAAAATGCTAAATTTTTACTAGAGCCGGTTGGAAGAAATACTGCTCCTGCAATAGCTTTAGCATGCTTTGATCTGGATCCCAATGAGATAGTATTGGTGACACCATCGGATCATCTGATAAAGGATGAATATGAATATGAAAAAGGATTAAGTGAAGCAAAAAGGCTGGCTGAAGAAGATAATTTGGTTACCTTCGGGATAACTCCAGGATTTGCTGAAACTGGGTTTGGATATATAGAAAGCGAACTTCCCCTAGCCCCTTCTTTAGACAAAGACGGGGAACAAGTTAGAGGTTTTGCAGTAAAGGCGTTCCATGAGAAGCCTAATTTTGAGACAGCTACAAAGTACTTAGAAGCCGGAAATTATTATTGGAACAGCGGGATGTTTTGTTTCAAGGCAGGGGTATTTTTGGAGGAACTAAAAAAGTATTCACCTGAAATATATGAAGCAAGTAAGACAGCCTATGAAGGAAGAGTTAGTTTAGAAGAGAAGCAGATGAGAATAAAAATGGATGATATGTTAAATATTCCACATGACAGCATAGACTACGCTGTCATGGAAAAATCAAAAATAGTGAAGGTAATACCATCTGATATAAAGTGGTCGGATGTTGGAAGTTTTGATGCACTGGCTGAAGAGTTACCTAACGATGAAAATAACAATTTTGTACTGACCAAGAAGCAGACTGAATTAATAGATGTGGAGGACCTGATTGTAGTAGATACAGAGGATGCATTATTGATCAGTAAGAAAGGGTCCAGCCAGAAGATAAAGGAAAGGGTAGTAAGGTTAAAAAAAGAAGGGTCAGCTTTGCCCGATATTCATTTGAAAGCCCACAGACCATGGGGAACATATGAGGTATTGGTAGACACTCCAGGATATAAAGTAAAGAGGATAGAGGTAAAGCCGGGAAAAAGATTAAGTTTACAAAAACATTTTCACAGAAATGAACACTGGATAGTTGTATCAGGAACGGCTACTGTAACTGTAGGAGATGAAGTGAAATTAGTAAGACCTAATGAAAGTACCTATATCAAGATGGGTCAAGTACACAGATTATCCAATGAAGGAAAGATACCGGTGGTTATGATCGAAGCACAGGTAGGAGAATATACCGGGGAAGATGATATAGTGAGATTAGAAGATGATTTTGCTAGAAATTGAATTTATTTAAAATAAATTATAAAAAAGAAGTTTTGTTTTAATACGTTTCCTTTTTTTATCGCGGTGAAATTTGTGTCAAAAAAGGTTTTATTAAAATGTGAAATCATAGAAAAATGGAGGCAAAATGGAAGAATTAGTATCAATAATAACTCCGTTGTATAATGCAGAAAAATATATTGAAGCAACAATAAATTCTGTACAAGGTCAAACTTATAAAAATTGGGAAATGATTATAGTAGATGATTGTTCAAAAGATAATAGCTATAATTTGGTTGTTAAATTAGCAGAGCAAGAAAAGAGAATAAAGCTTATTGAAAATAAAGCAAATAGTGGTGTAACTAAGACTAGAAATAAGGGAATAGAATTAGCTAAAGGAAAATATATAGCTTTTTTAGATGCGGATGATCTTTGGAAAAAAGAAAAATTAGAAAAACAGATATCTTTTATGAAAAAAAATAAAGTTTTAATTTCCTATACGGGATATGAAAAGATAAATGAAAATGGGACTATAAGGGGAGAAATAAAAGTTCCTAAAAATGTTACTTATCACGAATCTTTAAAGGGAAATATAATGGGGTGTTTAACTGTTATTTATAATTGCGAAAAATTAGGGAAAAAATATTTTAAAGAATTGAAAATGAGCGAAGATCATGTATTATGGTTAGAAATTTTAAAAGATACAGATAGTTATGGAGTGGAAGAATCATTAGCTCAATATAGGGTATTGGGAAACTCTAGATCTAGTAGTAAAATAGATGCTATTAAATTTCAATGGGAAATAAATAGAAAAATAGAAAAATTAACTCGAATTGAAAGTGTTTATTACTTTATAAATTATTTATGGTATGGATATAGGAGATATAAAGTTTAGGGGAGAATTAGATGAAGTGTTTATATGTTGGTTATGAAAGTGATAAAACTGGAGGAGGTATTGTAAGTGATACAAATTTTAAGTCGCTAATTGAGGTTTTTGGTGAAAGAAAATTGGATCAATTTATAATAAAAAAGAACCCTAATAAAATAAAAAAAATATTTCAACTTTTAATACTTCGTGGTGTAGGTTTAACTAGAAAAGATGAAAATCTACTAATGGAAAAAATAGAACAAAACAAGTATAATTATATTTTTTTTGATGGTTCTTTAAATGGTGGAATGATTTTGAAGATAAAAAGATATTATAAAACTATAAAAATAATAACTTTTTTTCATAATATTGATTATAAATATATAAAAGAAAAGATAAAGATCGAGGGTAAGAAAAATATTATTTTACTTCCTTCAGTATATTATAATGAAAAACTATCAGCGAAATATTCGGACAAAATAATTTTATTAAATAAGCGTGATGGAAAAGAGCTAAACAAAATTTATAAAAGAGATAATTACAAAATAATTCCATTATCATTAAAAGATAGGTTTAACAAAAATAAAATAGAAAATTATGAAATTGATTACTTGTTTGTTGGATCTAATTTTTTTGCAAATGTCGAAGGGATAACCTGGTTTATTGAGAATGTTATGCCACATGTACAGGGGAAATTAAAAATAATAGGAAAAGGAATGGAGTGTTTAAAAGATCAATATACAAGAAATAACGTTGAAATTATCGGGACAGTAGAAAATGTGGATGAGTTTTATTATAAAACTAAAGTTGTTGTTTGTCCAATTTTTTCTGGATCTGGAATGAAAACAAAAACAACAGAGGCAATGATGTTTGGAAAACTTATTTATGGAACAACAGAAGCTTTTGAAGGGTTTGATATTGATTGTTCATTGGTTGGTGGAAATTGTAACTCTAAAGATGAATTTATAGAAAAATTAATGAGTGATTTCAAAAAATCTAAAAATGAATCAAGAAAAATCTATCTAGAGAAGTACTCTTTTAAAAGCTATGTGAAAAATATGAGAAAAGTATTTAATGAGGTGGGATATAATGGATAAAATTAAAATATCTGTAATTATTCCTGTGTATAATGTGGATGAGTATCTAGAAGAATGTTTAGAGACTGTATACAGACAAACTTTAAAAGAATTAGAAGTTATATTGGTTGATGATGGTTCAACAGATTATAGTTTGAAAATTCTGAAAGAGTATAAAATTAAATATCCTAAAAAGACAAAATTAATAATAAAAGAAAATGGTGGACAATCATCAGCAAGAAATTTGGGTTTAAAAAGTGCTAGTGGTGAGTATATATCATTTATAGATAGTGATGATTTTATAGATTATGATATGTTTAAAATTATGTATGAAAAAGCAAAAAAAAATGATTTAGATATAGTGCAATGCTTGTATGAAAATTATTTTGTTGAAAATTTAGAAAAAAATTTTCCATATAAGTTTATAGAATATAATAGTGAAGTATTATCAGGTATTGATTATTTTGAATTAGATCCTGCTGTGGGACCATGTGATAAACTTTATAAAAGAGAGTTTTTGAATAAATTAAATTTTTGTTTTAAAGAAGGAATTTTTGCCGAAGATGCACTAGCTTTACCTCAATTATTTTATAAAGCAAAAAAAGTAAAATTTATAAATAAAGTTTTATATTTTTATAGAAGAGAAAGAATGGGTTCAACAACTAATTCCATAAATGTCATAAATAGTATTAAATTAGTCGAAGATAAATTTTATGTAGTGAAAGAACTTGAAAAATTTAGATTAGAGAAAAAATGGAATGGTAATATATCAAGAATAATTATTGCAAACATCGTAACTCCATTTTTAAAAAAAGAGATGAAACAAAAAGAATATAGAAAAAAAATATTTAAAGAATTTAAATCAAAAAAAATATTATTTATATTTTTTAAGAATATAAATTTTAAAATTATAAAAAAATTAATAAAATTATTTCTAGTAAGAATCAGGGAAGAAGGGAAAATATGATTATTTATGTATTGTTATTGATAATATTAAGTTTAATATTATATTTTAAAAATTATTATAAAGATAATGATTTAGGTTACAAACTAAATATTATAATAATGTTATTGTTTACAATTTTAAGATATGATGTTGGTTATGATTTTATGGGATATTATAATTGGGCAACTAAATCAACAGATTATCTTGAGGCATATAATAGAATAGAATTAATAAATAAGATTTTTTTAAAAATAACTTGGTTTATAAATTATCCACAAGTATTAATAATATTATATGGAATTTTTATAATATATTACTTGTATATTGCAATCAAAGAAAATAGTGCGAACAAAACTCTTTCTTTGTATGTATATTTAGGTATCCCAATGTTTTTTTTAGGATCACTTAGCATGATGAGGCAATATATGGCTTTATCAATAACTTTGTATTCTGTTAAGTATATTAAAAATAATAATATTTTAAAATATATAACTACAATATGCATAGCTACGTTAGTGCATAAAAGTGCAATTGTTATACTGCCATTATATTTTTTAAAAAAAATTAAATTTAATAAATTTATATTGACTTTTTTATTAGGTGGAAGCTTTTTTTTTGATAAAGTTCTAAAATTTCTAATTATCAAATTTATTCCAAATTATTCAGTTTATGTTGAGGATCATAAAGGCAGTGGCGGAGAAATAATATATTATTTAGTAATTTTTTTAATGTTAGCTACAGTTATGTTAAGTGATAGATTGCGAGAACAAAATAGTGATAATAATATTTATATTAATGCTATTACAATTGGAAGTTTAGTATATATATCATTAATAAAATATGGACATGCTGGGATCAGAGGATCAATATTTTATTTGATATTCTATATACTGATTATTCCTCAGATGATATTATGTTTTAAGCAATATAAAATTTTAAATTATATTTGTTATTTAGCCATGATGATATTATTTTTAGCAACAATAATTATATCTACTAAAAGTGATAAATCGGCATACATACCGTATCAGATTTATTTTTTAAAAAACTAATTTTAAAATATTTTTAAAGGTTGTAAAAACCTTCTAAAAAATTTAGAAAAGAAAATTTTGTTTCGATCGTTTATTTGGAAGAGTCAAAATTATGGCAATCGTGTTTATTTTTAGCAACATCGATACCAACAAAAATCATAGTTATCACTCCTTGAATAATTTATTTGATGTTGTGATCCATAAAAACTATGTTAACGTATCATTGCTATATATAAAACGTCGAGCGTTATCTAATTAATTAACAATTAAACATGAATTACGATTAGAGCCTTAAGAAAATAGTCTAAGATATAGGAGAAAACACTAATCCACAGCGTCTATATTAATTATGTATTAAAAAAATTAAACAAACTGAAATAGTGCTTATTATAGCTCTATTTCATTATACAAGGAGAAAAAAATTAAATAGAATAATTTTAATATTAACATATATAAATCCAATTATAATGCTATATGCATTTTTAAATTGGTGGCCAATGTTTTTAGAGAGATGGACATTTTTAAAAAATAAGGTGGTGTAGAACATAGATATTTCAATAATAGTAATAAATTATAATACTTTAAAATTAACAGAAGAAACAATAAATTCCGTAATAGAAAAAACGAAACAACTAAAATATGAAATAATTTTAGTTGATAATGCTTCTAATGATGGTTCACAAAATTATTTTGAAAAAGAATACAAATATAGAAGTGAAATAAAATTTATTAAAAGTGAAGTTAATTTAGGATTTGGAAAGGCAAATAATTTAGGGATAAAAAATTCAAAAGGAAAATATGTATTTCTCTTAAATTCAGATACTATTTTAGTAAATAATGCAATTAAAATTTTATTTGATTATATGGAAAAAAATATTTGTGTAGGAATATGTGGTGCCAACCTTTACAGTCAAAGATTGGTGCCAATACACTCATTTTCACAAAAATTACCTTCAATAAAGTCAGAAATAGAATCAATTTTTCTTATACCGACTATAAAAAAAAGAATATTCAAAAAAAGAGCAGATTTTAATTATAGTAAATTTCCGAAAGAAGTTGGATATATAACTGGTGCTGATATGATGATTAGAAAAGAAATTTTAGAGAATTCTTATTTTTTTGATCCAGATTTTTTTATGTATTATGAAGAAACTGAATTGACAAATAGAGTAAAAAAATTAGGATATAAAATTATCTCTATTCCAGAAGCTAAAATAATACATTTAGAAGGTCAATCATTTGAATTTAAAGAACATAGGTCAAGAATGATGTACGAAAGTAGATATAAATATTTTAATAAAGTTTATGGAGTTAAAAGTTTAAAATGGAGTTACTCAATACTAATTTTAAATTTAGTATTTAAATTTTTAATAACTTTTAAAAACCAATATTTAAAAATGATAAAAATCAATAAGGAAGAATATTATAAATATAAATTAACATTAAAAAATTAAAGTGATAAGAAGTAAAGTATAATAAAAATATTTAAAGGAGATCAAGTTATGAAAGGTATTATTTTAGCTGGGGGATCTGGCACAAGGCTCTACCCAATAACAAAGGCAATAAGTAAACAAATCAATCCAATATATGATAAACCGATGATTTATTATCCACTATCTGTATTGATGCTAGCAAATATAAGAGAGGTATTGATTATATCTACTCCTCGTGATCTACCTACGTTCAAAGAACTTTTAGGTGACGGCAGTAACTTTGGAATGAAATTGGAATATGCAGTACAAAAAAATCCTAATGGTCTGGCAGAGGCATTTATAATTGGTGAGAAATTTATAAATGGAGAACCTTGTGCATTAGTATTGGGAGATAATATTTTCTATGGTCACGGACTTACAGGAATGGTAACAGAAGCATCTAAAAGAACTGTAGGAGCTACAATATTTGGATACCCGGTAACTAATCCAGAATCTTTTGGAGTAGTAGAATTTAATGAAAAAGGAGAGGCCATTTCATTGGAAGAAAAACCAACTAATCCAAAATCTAACTTTGCAATACCAGGATTATATTTTTATGACAATACAGTGGTTGAAAAAGCCAAGGCTGTAAAACCTTCCCACAGAGGAGAGTTGGAAATAACTACTCTTAATGAGATGTATTTAGATGAGGGCACTTTAAATGTTATCAATCTTGGAAGAGGAATGGCATGGTTAGACACGGGAACTCATGAAGGGCTGCTAGATGCTGCAAATTTTGTATCAACAGTACAAAAAAGACAAGGGATAATGGTTGCTTGTTTAGAAGAAATTTCATTTAACAATGGATGGATAGATAAGGAAAAGGTTTGCGAACTGGCTAAGCCTCTTTCAAAATCTCACTATGGAGAGTACTTGCTTCATCTTGTTGGAGGAGAGTGCTAATATGTCTAAATTTAAAAGAATAGAAACTGGGATAGAGGGATTAGTTGTTATTGAACCTACAGTATTTGGAGACAACAGAGGATTCTTTATGGAATCTTATTCAAAGAAGGACTTTGAAGAGATAGGATTGAAGATGGAATTTGTCCAAGATAATCACTCGAAATCTAAAAAGGGAGTTTTGAGAGGATTGCACTTTCAAACTAAACATACCCAGGGGAAACTGGTAAGGGTAATAGCTGGTTCTGTATTGGATGTAGCTGTAGATCTTAGAGATGGAAGTAAAACTTTTGGACAACATTATATTGTGGAGTTAACAGAAGAAAATAAAAGGATGGTTTATGTGCCAGAAGGATTTGCTCATGGTTTCTTAACTTTAGAAGATGATACCGAATTCCAATATAAATGTACCAACTATTATGCCCCAGAATTTGATTCAGGAGTATTGTGGAATGATAGTGATATAAGTATCGATTGGAACTTTGAAAAATATGGATTGAAAGAAGAAGAGATATTATTATCTGAAAAAGATAAGGTACAGCAAACACTAAAAGAGTTTGTAGAGAGTGGAGTGAAGTTATAAGAAGAAAGTAACATGTCACTCATCACAGAATTAAGAGGTGAAATATGATATTAATTACAGGGGCTAATGGACAGTTAGGCTATGATTTTCAAAAGTTATTTGATGAACTAAAGATAGAATATATAGCTACAGATTATAAAGAATTAGACATTACAGATATAGAAAAAATTAGAGAATTTATAAAAGGTAAAGATATAAAGTTGATAATAAACTGTGCTGCATATAACAATGTAGATAAAGCAGAAGAAGATAAAGAAACTTGTTATAAATTAAATGCCTATGCGCCTAAAGATCTTTCACTAATCGCAAAGGAAATAGGAGCAGAGCTTATTACCTACTCTACAGATTTTGTTTTTGATGGGAAGAAAAAAGCTCCATATACTGAGAAGGATAAAGTAAGTCCATTATCTATTTATGGTCAATCAAAAGCAGAGGGAGAAAAATTAGTATTAGAGAATTATGAAAAAAGTTTTGTAGTTAGAACTTCTTGGGTATTTGGTATAGGAAATAATAATTTTAATAAACAGGTTATAAATTGGTCTAAAGGAAGGGATGAACTATCTATAGTAAATGATCAAGTATCTAGTCCGACTTATTCATGTGATTTAGCAAAATATTCATGGGAATTAATTAAAACTAAACAATATGGATTATATCATCTATCTAATGATGGAGAAGCTTCTAAATATGATCAAGCAAAATATGTGCTAAATTCTATAGGTTGGAATGGAACTTTAAATAGGGCAAAAAGTAGTGATTTTAAGTTACCAGCTAAAAGAGCAGAGTATAGTAAGTTAGATTCTAAAAAATTAGAGAAAGTTATAGGAATGAAAATACCTAGTTGGAAAGAAGGAATAGATAAATTTTTAATGGAGTTGAAAGGTGAGTTTTAAGAAAAATTATTTTTATCAGATGTTATATCAATTAGTAAATTTATTAATTCCATTAATTACATTACCATATTTAACAAGAGTTTTAAATGCGAATAATATGGGGATATATACGTATAATTTTACAATTATATCTTATTTTCTTATTTTTGCAACTTTAGGAAGTAACATATATGGAAGTAGAAAAATAGCATATGTAAGGAATGATCATACAAATTTGTCTAGGAACTTTATAGAAATTCAGTTATTTAGAACACTAACAGTTTTAATAACTATTATAGTTTTATTTTTAAGTATTAATATTTTTGAGAGTAAAATATTAATACTATATCAATCTATAAATATATTTGCATTGATCTTTGATATCTCTTGGTTTTATCAAGGAATAGAAGATTTTAAAAAAATATCACTTAGAAATATTATAATAAAAATGATTTTATTAATTTTACTTTTTATATTGGTAAAGGAACCAGAGGATTTAAAAAAGTATGCACTTTTAGTTGCATTATTAAATTTGTTTTCTAATTTTATTTTTTGGATAGGAATAAATAAAAAAATCTCATTTAAATATCAGAAATTAAATATAAAAAAACACTTTAAAGAAAGTATACACTTATTTATACCTCAAATAACTATATCTATATATACTTTATCAGATAAATTGATGATAGGGTATTTAATAGATAAAAAATATGTAAGTTTTTATAATGTGTCTAATAAATTGATTGTTATGTCTATGATTTTAATAACAACTGTAGGAGCAGTATTGTTACCAAGAATATCTAATATGTATAGCAATAAAAAATATGAAGAGATGAAAAATATGATTAAAACATCATTTGATTATTTGACTTTATTAGCAGTTGGTTTAATTTTTGGAATAATAGCAACTGCAAAAGATATAGTGAATTTATTATTTACAGGAGAATATTTAAATATATATATATTGATTCAAGTTATGTCAATCACAATAATATTTTGGACTTGGAATAATATAACAGGTAGTCAAATTTTAATTCCTACAAAAAATGAAAAAAAAATAACTATTTCAGTTTTAATAGGAGCAATAATAAATATTGCACTAAACTTTGTTTTAATAAAAAAATATAATGCAATGGGAGCAGTATTAGCAACTGTTTTAACAGAAGGAGTAGTTACTTTTATTCAAATATATTATTCTAAAGAATATTTTAAATTCAATATAAAATTAATGTTAAAATCTTTAGTTTCAGGGATAATTATGTTAATAATTTTATCTTTTTTAGATAATTTTATATTAAAAATTATAATGGGAATTTTAATATATTTATTTTCATTAATTATGTTAAAAGAAAAAATAATATTGGATATTATAGGAAAAAGAAGATTGAAATATGAAAACAATTAATTTTGTATTACCAGGAGGTATAAAATGCAAACTTTGGTTATAGGTGGATCAGGATTCATAGGTGTAAATTTAGTAAATGAATTATTAAAGTCAGAAAAAAAAATATATATATATGATAAAGTAAATGATAAAAAATCAAAATTATCGTTATTAAACATAACTTTAATAGAAGGTGATCTTAAAGATATAAAAAAATTAGAAAATATAATAAAGGAATATCAGATAGAAAGAATAATCCATTTAGCTTCTTCTTTAATTCCGTCTAGCAATGAACAAGACTTAGAATTAGAAATGGAAAACGTAGTAAACCCAACGATAAAACTTATAAATTCATTGGAACGGTTAAAAATAAAGGAATTTATTTATTTTTCATCAGGAGGAACAGTTTATGGAGATTATAAAGAAAATGGAATTTACAAAGAAATAGATTCTTTAAATCCTATAAATTATTATGGTTGGACAAAAGTTTTGTTAGAAAATTATATTAAACTTTCTTCAAAATCAAATAATTTTAATTACTTAATAATTAGACCTTCGAACCCTTATGGAATGAGCATCAACCAATTAAAACATCAAGGAATAATTCCAATTTTTATAAAAAAACTAGTTAATAATGAAAAAATAGAAATATGGGGCGATGGAAGTGTAATTAGGGATTTTATAACTATTGAAGATTTGTGTCGTTTAAGTTCTAATTTGATTTTAAATAAAACTATTAAAAATGAAGTTTTTAACATTGGTTCAGGGCGAGGGGTTTCAATAAAAAAAATAATAGAAATGATAGAAGAAATTACTAATAAAAAATTTGAAATTATTTATAAAGATTCAAGATTAGAGGATTCAAAAAAGATGATATTAGATATACAAAAAATACAAAAAATACAAAAAATAGATTTAATAACACTAAAAGAAGGAATAACGTATATCTATGAAACTTGTGTAAAGGAGTCAACATTAAAATATGAAAAATAAATTTGCAATAGCTATTCCTACGTATAATCGAAGTGAAATCCTAAAAGAAAATATATTAGAAATAATAGAAGAATTAAAGGAATTCAAAATTCCTTTATATATTTCAGATGATAGTAATAATTCTTTAACAGAGTTTGTTGTAAAAGAATTAAAAAAAAAATATGAAGGAATCCACTATATAAAAAATAAAAAATCATTAGGGCATGATAAAAATTGTATTTCAACTTTAATGTTACCTAAAGAAGATTATATATGGTATTTAGGAGATTCATTAAAAGTAAAAAAAGGAATGTTGAAAAAAATTTTGGAATTAATAAAAGAAAAAGAATATACTTCAATTATTTTAAATACAGAACCAGATCGTGTAATTAATCTTTCTAAAAAAAATTATAATTCTGGAAAAAAATTTTTTTTAGAATTGGGTTGGCATGTAACAATGACAGGAGCAACGATTTATAATCGAGATGAAATGATGAAGGTGTTTGAAAAAAAGAAACATATTAAATATTTAGGAACTAATTTCCCTCAAATGGGGATTCTCTTAGAAATGGCATTGAAAAAAAATATGGAAATATGTTGGTCAAATTTTAAAGTAATAACCACGAATAAGAAAAAAAATGGCAGTTACTGGGAAAAAGATCCATTTAAAGTTTTTGGAGAAGATTGGAAAAATTTTATATTCATGTTACCAAATAAATATAGTGATTCAGATAAAAGAAAAGTAATAAAAGATCATTCTAGAAAATCAGGATTGTTTAATTTGAAATATTATTTGTTAATAAGAAAAGATAGAATACTAACTTTCAAATATTATATAAAATATTATAGTACATTAAAATATGTTAGTGTAATTGATGTAAAAATCATACCTTTTGTTCTATTAATACCACCTATATCTTTAAAAATAATCTATAAAATAATAAAAAAATTAAAAAGGAGAATTTAATTATGAAAACTTACTTAGTAACAGGCGGAGCGGGCTTCATTGGTGCCAACTTTTTAAAATATAAATTAAAACAGAATAGGGAAGATAAATATATAGTTTTAGATAAGCTTACCTATGCAGGAAATTTAGGAACTATAAAGGAAGACTTCAAAGACTCCAGGGTATCTTTTATTAAAGGGGATATCTGCAATAAAGAATTGATAGAAAACATTTTTATGAATCATGATATAGATACTGTGGTAAACTTTGCTGCGGAATCTCATGTGGATAGATCCATAGAAGATCCGGGGATATTTCTAAAAACTAATATTCTAGGAACCCAGATATTGATGGATGTGGCGAAACAGCATTGGTCAATTGCTAAGGATGACAAAGGATATCCTGTCTATAAAGATGGGAAAAAGTTTTTACAGGTAAGTACAGATGAGGTTTACGGTTCATTGTGTAGAGAATATCCTGAAGGAAAAGAATTAGCAGTAACAAATGACCAAATGAAAAGAATATTGAAAGATAGAGAAAGTATACCTAAAGTATTTGGTAATGAATTTTTTACAGAAGAAACTCCTTTAGATCCAAGATCACCATATGCTACTTCTAAAACAGGTGCTGATATGCTGGTTCGGGCCTATGATGAAACTTATCATTTCCCGGTAAATGTAACAAGGTGTTCCAATAACTACGGGCCTTATCACTTTCCTGAAAAATTAATTCCTTTAATTATCAAAAATATACTGGAAGGAAAGAAACTACCAGTATACGGAGATGGGAAACAGGTCAGAGACTGGCTTTATGTAGAAGATCATTGTAAGGGTATCGACATGGTAATAGATGGCGGAAGATTAGGTGAAGCTTATAATATTGGCGGCTTCAATGAAGAAACTAATATAAATATTGTGAAGATGACTATCGATACAATAAAAAAACTAGTGACTTGTGACAAGGAAAAGATAAAAGATGAATACAAAGGTATTGTGAAATGTAATATTGAAGATATCAATTATGATCTAATAACTTATGTACAGGATAGATTAGGGCATGATGCAAGATATGCCATAGATCCGACAAAGACAGTCAAAGAACTTGGCTTTTATCCGGAAACACCCTTTATTGTAGGGATCGAAAAAACAATTAAATGGTATCTGGATAACCAGGAGTGGGTAAATGATGTAGTATCTGGAGATTATGCTAAGTACTATGAAAATATGTATAACAAATAGAGAAAAATATAGAGTACAGGAAACTGTGCTTTTTTTCTGAAAAAAAACTAGTCACTAATGAACATCAATCTTCATTGATGTAAAAAATTTTATGATAAATTCTCCCTCTTGACATTTAGAAATGATTTTTATTTATAAATTATTTCTAATAATCGTCACCGCGAAGCGAGGAAGATGTCCAAAGGACAGAAGGAGTTAGATATGATCGTCTTCAAAATTTAAAAGTGCTAATCATTACTACTTCGGTTTCTTTTTTGAAGAGAAACCATAAAAAAGAAGAGTATAGTAAAGATCCAAAGTTTCCGTCCTTGATACGGGTCTCTTTTCTCTTGAAAGAAAATGAGATGTAAAAGTTCAAGAAGGTTTATAATTGTCTTAGTGGAGTAAGTCACAATCGTCATTGTAGGAACAGTACTGCTGTAGTTGGACGACTATAAACTTCGATTAAAAGTCAGAATTTAGTCTGCGTCAAAGATAGAAGGTTCTAACTAAGAAATAAAGGTAGTCTCTGTGAGCTCTGAGTCACTGCGTTGAGAGGTTTTAGATCCCCGTTTCTTAGTGGGTTGCCTGACGGGCATGGTGGACACGATGAAACTCGTAAGAAGTATACTGAGGAGTAAAGTAACATCTAGAAAAAGGAATTAAAGTCAGAACCCCAAAAAGGTTCTAACCAATAAAAAAATTAATCAGTGAAAATTATAGAGTTTCAGTGTATCTCGAGAGAGATTCGTGTTCTATGGATTGGTGTAAATTAGTGGCAAAGAATTAAAGGTTTTAATTTTTCCTTTGTGAGTTTAGTATAAAGATTTTAATTTTAGAAATCCATGACAAAAAAATATGGGTAAAAAAAATCCAAAATTCCAATTAAATATGTTAAAATATAAAGTAAATAAATTATAAAAATTGTAAGAAATAGGAGTTGAAAATATGTTACTTATTGAAAAAGAGATAGCAGGTATATTTAATAAAATGGTGGAAAATTCATTTGAAGGGGTAGAAGGATTAAAAGAAGTAGATATCCAGCCTACTGCAAATGATAAATTTGGAGATTTCCAGACGAACTTTGCCATGATGAATTCTAAAATAATAGGAGGAAATCCCAGAGCAATAGCTGCAAAGCTGGTAGAGGGGTTCTTCGAAAATGAAATCATCGAAAAGTTAGAGATAGCAGGACCAGGATTTATCAACATATACTTAAAGGAAGAATATTTAGGGAAAAGAATAAATACCATGACTACTGAAAAATATGACTTTTCATTTTTAGATACCCATGGAGATGTTATTATAGATTATTCTTCTCCTAATATCGCTAAAAGGATGCATATAGGTCATCTTAGATCCACTATCATAGGTGATTCCATCAAGAGAATTTACAATCATTTGGGATATAATACAGTGGCAGACAACCATATCGGTGACTGGGGAACGCAATTCGGGAAATTAATCATAGGGTATAGAAACTGGCTGAATAAAGATGCATATAAGGAAACTCCTATCGAGGAATTAGAGAGAGTATATGTAAAATTTGCTGTGGAATCGGAGGATAACGAGGAATTAAACGATCAGGCAAGATTGGAATTAAAAAAATTACATGAAGGTGACGAAGAAAACCACAGACTTTGGAAGGAATTTATAGATGTATCGTTAAATGAATATAACAATATATACAACAGACTGGATATCGAGTTCGACACATATTTCGGTGAATCTCACTACCATGATATAATGCCGGGAGTTATAGAAGAATTGAAGGAAAAGAAAATAGCTGTGGAATCTGAGGGAGCCCAGGTTGTATTTTTCCCTGAGGAAACAAAGCTAAATCCGTGTCTGGTACAAAAAGGAGACGGGGCATTCCTATATGCAACTTCGGATATAGCTACAGTTAAATTCAGAAAAGAGAACTACGATGTAAATAAATTGATCTATGTAACCGATGAAAGACAACAGGATCACTTTAAGCAGTTTTTCGCAATAACTGAGATGATGGGCTGGGATATCGAAAAACAACATATATGGTTTGGAATTATGAGATTTGCCGATGGAATATTCTCTTCTAGAAAGGGAAATGTAATCAAATTAGAGGAACTGTTAGATGAAGCCAAAAGAAGAGCGTTGGAAGTAGTAGAGGAAAAAAATCCTACACTTTCGGCCGAGGAAAAAGACGTTATTGCAGAAGTAGTTGGAACTGGAGCTGTTAAATATGCCGACCTGTCTCAAAACAGACAGAGTGCAATAATATTTGAATGGGATAAGATTTTAAGTTTTGAAGGAAACACAGGACCTTATTTACAATATACATATGCCAGAATCCAGTCTATCCTTAGAAAAGGGGCAGAAGCTTCTAAAAACTTAGATGAAAATGCTGGGGTGAAATTTATAGAAAAAGCAGAAAAAGCACTGGCTCTGCATATGAATCAATTCCCGGCAGCGGTACTCAAGGCTTCTACAACGTATAAGCCAAACCTGATCACAGATTATTTATATGAATTAGCTAAGAAATTCAATACTTTCTATAATGCCTGCCCGATATTAAACCAAGAGGACGAGATCCTATACTCTAGATTATTGATTGCTGACAGAACAGCCAAGACTTTAAAAGAGGGATTAGGATTATTAGGTATGAAAACAGTAGACAGAATGTAAACTCTTCCTTTTTATGGTTTCTCTAAATCTAGAGAAACCGAAGTATAAAATAGGAGAAAAAAAGCAAAAGAAGAATTCCACTGGAATTCTTCTTTTACTATACGAAATAAAAACAATATAGGTGGAGTTGAAAAGGAGAACTTATGTTTATAAAAAAAGATAAATACTATAAGATAGAGGAATTTGATGATTTGGGGATAGGGGCAGTCTATACTACCAAAGATCTGATAGACAGCAGGATAATAAAGCAAGATTTGGTATCTAGAGATAGGATAAAAAAAATTCTGCATATAGAGGATAAAACTATAGTTTTTGCGGGCCAGACCCATTCTGCAAATATAGCGGTGATAAAAGATGAGGTAAAAGACATCTACCTGGATACCGATGGATTTATCACAAAAAATAAAAATTTAGTTTTATTTACCCAGTATGCAGACTGCCTGCCCATATATGCTTATGACAAGAAAAATGAGGTCATGGGACTCTGCCATGCCGGGTGGAAGGGAGCTTTTGACGGTATCCAGAAAAATATGATAGAAAAGATGATATCTGAATACGGCTCCAAGGTAGAAGATATTATAATCGGGTTGGGTATAGGGATATCTGCTGATAACTACCCGGTGGGAGAGGAGTTCTTTGAGGCTTACTACAGGCGGTATGGTAAGGAGATGACAAGGTTGGTATTTTCCATAAAATCAGACGGTTACTACTACGATAATATAGAATTTAACAGACAGATATTGACAAGGCTGGGAATAGAGGAAGAAAATATAATAATTTCTAATAGGTGTACTTACAGGGATGAATTTCATTCGTACAGAAGGGACGGGGAGCTAAGTGGCAGAAATGGAGCATTCATATATTTTAAGAAAAAATAATTTTATTAAAATCCTTATTTTTTTTGGATTTTTACTTATTTTTACATCCTGTGCCAGTATACCTGTAGAGAGGGAATGGCAGGATATCATACGGGTAAGGTACAGGACGGAAAAATTAGAGGTAGGAGATATTATAGTAAAGAATAAGATTGTAAAGGACCCCCTTGGGTGGTACGGCCATGCGGCCATGGTGGTAAAAGAAGATACCATAGGTGATTATCCCAAATTAGGAGTGGGATATTATGAGATTGATACCTATTCCTGGCTGTATGAAGACAGGAAGGTTATGGTACTGAGATATAAACATTTCGATGAAAAATTTAAAAAACTGTTTGTAGAAAACTTAAAAAAACATACCGATAAAGGATATTTTATAAGTTCGAGAAAAAATACCAATAGTTTTTATTGTTCCAAGTATGTGTGGTATATATATTATATTACTGCAAAAGAACTTGGGTATGAGCTGGATTTAGATAATGACGGCGGATTTATGGTCTTTCCCTATGATTTTATAGGAACGGAAGAATTGGAGCAGGTTATATTCTAATAAACGTATATCTTTTATTTTAGCTCTATAAAGATCTGTGTCAAAAAAGTTTCTGTGTTGTAGAAGTAAAGGTTTATAGATTAGTGTAAATTGGTGGCAAAAAAAGATTCTAAAGATTCCATCTTTAATACGGGTCTCTTTTCTCTTGAAAGAAAATGAGACGTAAAAGTTCAAGAAGATTTATAAGTTGTCTTAGCTGAGTAATACACGATCGTTATTGTAGGAAAAACACAGCTGGAGCTCAACGACTATAAACTTCATTTTTAGAGTCAAAATAAAAGTCAGAATTAAAAAAGTTAGAACCTACCCGATGTGTGCATCACCAATATACTATTAGTTTACTGT
Source organism: Psychrilyobacter piezotolerans (assembly GCF_003391055.1). Classification (NCBI taxonomy): domain Bacteria; kingdom Fusobacteriati; phylum Fusobacteriota; class Fusobacteriia; order Fusobacteriales; family Fusobacteriaceae; genus Psychrilyobacter; species Psychrilyobacter piezotolerans. The sequence continues at coordinate 135,532 of NZ_QUAJ01000001.1, read as the reverse complement.
CATAAACATAGAATATTGCGATAGTCAGCATTAAAGGAGTAGGTTCTAACCAAGAAAAAAGATTTAACTCTGTGAATCTCATTGATCTCTGTGACTCTGCGTTGAGAGGAAGGTTATATCCAAGAAAAAGTTTTTCTTAGTGTAACTCTTTATCTTATTTACTTTGTGTTGAAGGTTTTAAAATGTTTAGTTATAGGCTATTGATGTAAGCCTTGGCTCTCTCGGCTTCTACTTCTTCAATAGTTTTTGGCATCTTCAATCCCAGTCTACGAGATCTGCCATTTTCTATAACATAGTCTCCCTCATATCTCATCCCGCCAAAGTTTAGAAACTCTTCAATTTTTTCAAAATTTAAGAATTCAGAATTAATCCCCTCATCTTTCCATTTTTTGATAAGTTCAGGAATAAAGTATATTCCCGGCTCCACAGTGAAAACAAATCCATCCTCTAAAACCCTTCCCATTCTAAGGGAAGACAATCCAAATTGAGTTGACTTTGCCTCTCCGTTATATCCCACAATAACCTCTCCAAAATTTTCCATATCATGTACATCCATCCCCATCATATGACCCAATCCATGAGGCATAAACAGTGCATGGACTCCGTTTTTAACAGCTTTATCCAGATCTCCCACAATAAGCCCTAAAGATTTCAACCCTTGGGCAATTTTAGAACAAGCAGCCAGATGAACTTCCTTATATGTGATTCCTGCTTTTAATATAGATTCAGCATGATCGTATGCATCTATCAATATATTGTAGATAACAGCTTGTTTAGGAGTAAATTTTGCGTCGACAGGAAAAGTAGTGGTCATATCTCCGCAATAACCTGAGGCTGATTTTGCTCCGCAGTCGATGAGGAGCATCCTTCCGCTCTCCAGGGTATTGCCATGATAGTGGTTGTGAAGGGTCTGACCGTTAGTTGAGCAGATAGTAGGAAAACTATTGGTGCAGTGATTGCCTAAAACTACCCCTTGGATCTCTGCCGTAACTTCATATTCCTTCATCCCGGCTTTTGCAGTCTGCATGGCTTTTAAGTGCATGGCACGGGTAACGTTGACTGCTTCTTCTATCTTCTCGATCTCCTCGGAAGATTTGTAGTTTCTCTGATCAGCTATGGCGTAGCAAAGTTTTTCCGAGCTTCCATTTTTGATCTCGCAGGTAGTTTTATTTAAAAGTTCTCCTAAGGTGATGATATTATCTCCCCTGTATTGAGGCTGATAATGGACTTTTTTATCGTTGCTATTTTCTAAAAATAGCTTTAAATCATCGTATGATCCTGTGTTTTCTATTCCAAAATTAAGAGCTTCATTCTTTAAAGAGTTTTGAGGTCCCATCCATATAACATCGGAGATGGTGTAGTCATATCCAAAGATGTAATCCTTATCATTGTCCAAATCTATAAGACCAAACATATCAGCCCGGTCGATACCGAAATAATATCTAAAAGTACTATCTTGTTTAAAATCATAGGTATTATCTAAATAATCCATACTAGCTTCACCGTTTCCGGTAATAAGAATAAGACCTGATTTTTTTTCTTTTATTAATTCTTCCTTTAATTTTTTTCTTCTTTCAATATAAGTTTCTTTACTAAACATAATATCCCCCTATTTTTTATATTTTTGTCTAGGCTACTTTCGTGATTACCCAGATTATAACTAGCGTTTTTTTTTTACAAATTTCTAATAATTCATAGAACGCGGATTAAATCTGATTTAACGGATATTCGCTGATTTTTTTCTTAACTTAAAATTAAATCTGCGATCATCTTTATATTATCCATGTATGCATAGCATCAGCGTTCTATTTTTTAGTTATAAGTTTTTAGTATAACCTCAAGGTTATCCTACCATATATTCAATATATTCGGTGAAAAAACAACAAAATATTTTGAAAAATTATATGGGAATAAAAATACTTTTATTGTCAAAGTTTATTCTTGACAAATGTTTAATAAGTTGGTAGACTGATTATAGAAGGAAAATCAGTACTAGGAGGGATCTTATGGCTTGTCCAATAACATTTGCTGCATCGGATAGAACATTAAAAATTGTTGAAATATTAGGTGGAGATAGGGCTAAGAATAAACTCTCAGAGAGAGGATTTTGTGTAGGAGAGTGTCTCTGTGTTTCTGAGGGAAGCTGTAGAGGAGATATGATACTTAAAACAAAAACTTCAAAATATGCAGTTGGATTCGGGCTGGCAAGTAAAATTATTGTAGATGAAATATAGGGCTCGGCCCTTTTTTTTAGGAGAATACTTTGAAATTCAAAATATAATATAAAACAATAGGTTTGAATAAGGAATATAACTGGAGGGCAGGATGAAATTAACAGAACTGAACAGAGGGGAAAAGGCAGTAATTGTAAAGATAGGTAAATTAGGAGAACTGAAAAAAAGACTGACAGATATGGGAATCACATCTGGAGAAGTTATTAAATTAGAAAGAGATGCTCCCCTTGGAGATCCTCAGCAATTTTTAATAAAGGGCACAGGGATAGCCATCAGAAAAGAAGATGCAAATCATATTGAAATAAAAGATGTTGTAGAAACTAAATAATTAAAAAAAATAAAATTTACGAAGGGGTAATTCATAAATTGCCCGTAGGAGACAGGGGAGATAAGAAATGATAAAGATAGCCTTTGCAGGAAACCCAAATGTAGGTAAATCAGCACTGATAAATGAAATAGCAGGTTCATCCCTAAAGGTAGGAAACTGGCCGGGAGTTACAGTAGAAAAAAAAGAAGCACAATTTGAGCATAAGGGTCAAACAATTAAGTTAGTGGATCTGCCGGGAGTATATTCCCTCAGTCCATATACCCTGGAAGAAAAAATCACTCGTGACTATATCATAAATGAGAACCCGGATGTAGTAATAAATGTAGTAGATTCAACCAACTTAGATAGAAATTTATACCTGACTATGCTGTTAAAAGAACTGGGGAAGCCGATGCTGATGGCATTAAATTTTGTAGATGAATTTGAAAAATTAAACTATAAATTAGAATTAAAGCATTTTGAGGAACATATGGGAATGCAGGCTGTTCCAACCAGTGCGTTAAAAAATAGAGGAATAAAAGAACTGCTGGAAAAAGCTTTACTGGTAGCAGAAGAACATAAAGGACAGGTACATTCTAAATATGAATTGAGAGTTGATAAATTTTTAGAATCAGAGATGAAAAAAGTAAAGGAATTTATTAAAAACAGCGATGAATTTATTCCTGTAATGAAAAAATACTCTATGGATTTTATAACTATAAAGCTGTTGGAAGCTGATAAACATTTCTTAGGAAAGTTGAAAGGATATGGAATAAATAAGATCGATTTAGTAGAGGAATCTATTGCCAGGATAGAGGATAAATTTGATGAAGATGTAGAGACTGTATTTGCAGAGAGCAGGTATGGGGCTGTAAAGGGGATCCTTCTGCACACATTGAAGACATCTATGAAGTCAAGGTTAGATTTTACAGATAAGGTAGACAAGATCTTACTCAATAGAGTTTTAGGACTGCCTATATTTTTAATATTAATTGCTGGTCTTATGGGGACGGTATTTAATGGTGCAGCTCCATTACAGGACTGGCTAGACGGGTTTATAAATGGATTTATTGGTAAATATGCCGGAATCCTTGTAGAAGGAACACCAGATTGGTTAAGTTCATTTGTGCTGGATGGATTGATTGCAGGAGTTGGAGGAGTATTAGTCTTCGTTCCATTGATGTTATTTTTATATTTTTTCCTGGCTATATTAGAGGAAAGCGGGTATATGTCCAGAGTAGCATTTTTAATGGATAAGGTCATGAGAACTATGGGATTAAATGGAAAGGCATTTGTACCAATGGTATTAGGATTTGGGTGTACAGTACCTGCCATCTATGCTACCAGAACTTTAGAAGATGAGAAATCCAGAAGATTGACAGCTTTAATGGCACCGTTTATGTCTTGTGGTGCAAGACTACCGGTCTATGGATTATTTACTGCAGCTTTCTTTGGTAAGAGTGCCGGAATGATAGTGATGAGTTTATATTTCTTAGGAATTTTTGTAGCTATGCTAGTGGGATTAACTTTTAGAAAACATGAATATTTTAAAACCGATGACAGAGCATTATTAATAGAGTTACCGCCATATAGAATACCTAGTATTAAGATGATAACCAGGTCAGCATTCACAAGAACAGGATCATACCTGAAGAAAGCTACAACAGTAATCATGGGAGTATTGATAATTTTATGGGCATTGACTTATTTCCCGAATCATGGAGATACAGAAAACTCATATATGGCAAAGTTTGGAAAAGCAGTAGCTCCTATTATGAAACCAACAGGTTTTGGAGACAGATGGGAAGCGGTAGCCGCAGTTGTACCGAGTATAGCAGCTAAGGAAGTTGTAGTAGGATTTATGGCTCAAGTATTACCTCTTAAAGAAGAGGGAGGCCAAGATGAAAATGAAGAAGTTACTACCGTGGGAGAAGATCTGACAGAACAGGTTAGAAGTTTAGGAGTTGCATTAAAGGATTCATTCTTAGGTATAATAGATGTAAGTGCAATAGCTGGATTATTCGAAGCACCAGATGCAGATGCCATAGAGGAACAGGGAACCGGAGTTGTACAAGCCGTATCCAATCTGTGGGCCGGAGATAAAGAGGGACCATTAAAAGCATATTCATTTATGGTATTTATTCTGTTGGTTGTTCCTTGTGTAGTTACCTTAGCAGCTATAAAGCAGGAGTTTGGACATAAATTTATGTGGTTTGTAACAGGATTCTTGGTATTGGTACCATATGTTGTATCTACATTGATCTATCAAATAGGAAGATTGTTTATTTAGAACTCTCCCTTCCCTCTCGATTCACGAATATTTAAATTAGATATAAATTAAATTTAATTTAATTTAAAATGTGATTAAAGCGAGGGTTAATAAAATGGTCTCTCTCTTTATAGAAAGAGAGAGAATCAGAGAGAGTTAAAGGAGTGTGGATTTATGAAAACTATATTTTTAAGTTTAATATTAATAGGTATCTCATATTACTCTTTGAGAAGTTTGTTTAAATCATTTAAGGGAGAATCCAAATGCGGGGGATGCCCCAGTGCTGAAACCTGCAAAACCAAGGGTAAGATAAAATAAAGATAGATCTAAAAAGCAACATCACGTTGCTTTTTTATTTTTGACTAACGAATAAAAAGATATATTCTAATATATAGAAAGAGTGAGAAATTTGATTCTTATAAAAAACAAAGATTTCTATATAGTTTGATAACCAAACAAACCTAGTAAAAACAAGGGGTAGAGAAGAAAAAAAGTATTGACATACAGAAATATTTAGAGTATATTAAGGGTAAGGTAAATCAAATTCTTAGGAGGTAACACTTATGTATATTATTGATAAAGACGCTTGTATCGGATGTGGAGCATGTGAAGGAACTTGTCCAGTAGCAGCAATTTCAGCTGACGCAGATGGAAAATATGAAATCTCAGATGCATGTATCGATTGTTCAGCATGTGCAGGATCATGTCCAGTAGACGCTATCACAGCAGGATAATTGATTTATATAAAAAAGTAGTCCTAGGACTACTTTTTTTAGTATAAATAATAAATCTATCTACTCCATTCCACTACAAGGCTTTTCCCTGGATTTTCAATCATAGTTTTGAAGAGTTCATCATGACTTCCTACCACAATAAATTCATCTCCCTCTACAATATATTCTTTGAACACCCTGTCTACATCTTCTAACTCATAGATATTTCCATCGGAGAAATAATCAGAGATAAACCAAGTAGCATTTTCCTCCTCATTTTCCAGATTTCCCCCTTCCCAGATTTCTAAAAACTCCTTTATCTGAGAAATAAATAAAAATTCATTCCTAACGAGGATATGATAACTGGTATCAACTTCAATTCCTTCATAGGTACCATCGGCAAAACCGATAAATATATCGTAGTCCAACTCACCCTCCTCACCCTCGTTTTTTCTAGAGTTGTTCTTGATCAAACGGAGTAACTCATCGCTATCTATAATTCTTTTATCGGACATAAAATCTCCCCTCCTACCGCATATAGCGAACTGTATGGATAATTCATGAATTACCCTTTCGTAAATTCAATTTTTTTGATTTCCTATTTTAATATTATACCTATGAAAAATAATATTTCCTTGTTAAAATTAAATAAAAAAGGAGGCGGATATGAAGATAACTACATTGGTTGAAAACGATCTATATTCCAGACAGGAAGATCTTAAATCACAACATGGATTGAGTCTGCATATAGAGACAGCAGATAAAAAAATACTGTTTGATACGGGAAAAGATGACTTATTTTACAGAAATGCCGAAATCTTAGGGGTAGATATAGGAGGGGTAGATTATTTGGTATTGTCCCATGCCCACTACGACCATGTAGGAGGGCTGGCTAAATTTTTAGAAATAAATAAAACTGCCAAGATAATAATCAGTGGAGGAGCTAAAGCAGAGGTCTATTCAAAGAGACTGGGATTCTATAAATATATAGGGGTAAAAAATGAACTTTTAGAAGAGAATATAGACAGGTTTATTCTGGTAGATAAAGAGTTTAAACTAGATAAAAATATAAGTTTTATAATAAATACCCATTCTGAAGGGGAGGTTCTCAAGGGAAATTCCCATCTCTATAAAAAAACCGGAGAGATCTATATTCCAGATGACTTTTCCCACGAGATGATCATGGTAATAGAGGAAAAAAAAGGTGAATTAGTAGTATTTACCGGGTGTTCTCATGGGGGAATATTAAATATGGTAAAAAGTGTGGAGGACAGGTATCCAGATATGAGGATAAAGGGCCTTGTAGGAGGGTTTCATCTTCAGAATAATATAACTAAAAAATTGGCAGAACCTGAAAAAAGAGTGGTAAATATAGGAGAAAAACTAATGGGAATACCTCATATTTATACAGGCCACTGTACAGGGAAAAAAGGGTTTAGTGTGCTAAAGAAAATATTGGGAGAGCAGATTGAGGAGTTTAATACAGGGAGAGTTTTTGAGATTTCTTAACTTCACCTTTCTTATTTTTCTCTCCTAAACTAGGTTAGCTGTTAAAAAAAATCCCCCTCCTAAATTAGGAGAGGGTAAAGTATAATCTAGTTATTTTCCAGCCAGATAGAATACATCCCTTCAATACTTAGATTTGGAAGGTATTCATCGATGGTACTGACTTCCTTACTGATGATCTCACCCAGTCCGCCGGTGGCAATAACGTAGATATCCGGATAGATCTCCTTGATTTTTCTGATAATCTCTTTGATCTGCCCGGTGTATCCATAAAAAATTCCAGCTTGGATCTGTTCAACTGTATTTCTTCCGGCTATGGTATGTGGATTTTCAAACTTTACCTTAGGCAGCTGAGCTGTATTCCCGAAGAGGGAATTTATAGACATATTTATCCCCGGCAAAATCCCGCCCCCTACATAGACCTTATCTATAAGGATCTCATAGGTAGTAGCTGTTCCGAAATCAAAGACCACCAGATCTTTATCTGGATGTAATTTTAACCCCTGTACTATATCTATTATCCTGTCGGCTCCGAATCCGGAGTTGTTTAATCCTTCTGCGAAATCAAAAGGCAGGTTAAGGTCTAGATTTATAATTAATGGGGACAGGTTAAAATATTTTTTTGCCAGGTAATCACAAATTCTGATGAGTCCGGGAACTACAGAAGAAACTATAACCCCCCTAACATTAGTTAATTTGATTTCGTTAAAATCGGTAATATTTTTCAAGTATGAAAAAAGTTCATCTTCGGTGATGTTATCCTTGGTAGCGATCCTAAAACTAGTGATTAAATTTCCTTTGTCATCCAGGATTCCAGTGACAATATGGGTGTTTCCAATATCAAATGCTATTAACATGATGTCCTCCTTATACAGGCATAAAAGTGGTAATTAGGTAAAAATAAACTATCAAGGCTAGTACATCTACAATTGTTGTAATTAATGGTCCGGCCATAAGAGCGGGATCTAATTTTAATTTTTGTGCTCCCAATGGAAGGAGTGCTCCCACTAGTTTTGCTAAAACAACAGTAAAAAACAGGGTGAAAGAAACTACGAATGCAATTTCAAATTTGTTAACCCTTCCAAAAAGAGTCATCTCCAGATAATATAATCTTAAAAAATTAACGATAGACAGGATAATGGCTACAAGAAAACTGACTTTAAATTCCTTGATCATTATCTTAAACCAGTCTCCTACACCGATATTTCCCAGTGAAAGTTCCCTGATTACAAGGGTAGATGTCTGAGCACCGGAATTCCCGGCTGTATCCATCAATAGAGGGATAAATCCATTCAGTATGGGGAGGAGGGCCAAAGTGTGCTCATATTTTCCAATTACTCCAGAGGTAAAAGATGCTGAAATCATAAGGATAAGCAACCAGGGAATCCTCTTCTTTGCCATATCAAGGGAATTTACATCCATATATTTATCTGTAAGGGGATTGATGGCAGCCATCTTCTGCATATCTTCGGTATTTTCTTCCTCTATAACTTCCACAATATCATCTATGGTGATTATTCCGGTCAATCTTCCCTCTAAGTCTACAACAGGGATGGAGATGAGGTCGTATTTTTTAAATTTATCTGCAATAATTTCCTGGTCATCCAGGGTATTTACAGTAACTATATCATCGGACTTATATATATCCGATATCTGCTGATCTAATTCAGATAAAATAATTGACCTGAGAGACAAAACTCCTAATAGTTTTTTGGATTTATCGGTAATATAAGCCGTATAGATACTTTCTGAATTTTTTCCTGTCCTTCTAATATATTTTAGTGCCTCACCGATACTCATATCTTCTTTTAAAGAAAGGTATTCAGTGGTCATGAGGCTGCCTGCTGATTCTTCCGGGTAGCTTAAAAAATGGTTTATCTTTTTTCTGTTTTCAAAGGTAGATGCCTGCAATATCTTGGTTACGATATTAGCCGGCATTTCCTCGATCAAGTCTATCAAATCATCAAAGAATAATTCATCTATTAATTCTGTAGTTTCCCCTGTAGAAAATGAGGTTATCAGCCTTAACTGTTCCTCGGATTCTAAATAGGAAAACGATCTTACTGCCAGTTCCTTTGGCAGCAGCCTATAGATTATTGTTTCCTCTCTAGTAGGCACCCCGCTAATTATCTCGCTGATGGTAACTGGGTTTAATTTGATCAATTCTTCCTTAAGTTTGTTAAACTTTTTTTCTTTGATTAAGTCTAAAAGTATGTTCTTCACATATAGTCCTCCTTTGATTTACATTTGTTTCATCACATCCAGCCTGCGTATACAATCGTCCATATAACCCAACTCCTTTTTAAAATTAAATTTATTTTGTTAATAAAAAACATCAGTTTATTGCAAAAAAAATATTTTTAAATAACCAAGGTATTATAATATAGATACTAAATATCTTCAATACTTTTAAAATATATAGTAAGAATATAAAAAAATTATGTATAATAATGGTAATGAGTAAAAAATTCAAAATAAGGTAAAGAAAAATAAAAAAACTCAGTCCCAATAAAAAATAGTTAAAAGTTGAATTCAAAAGTTATATAGTAGCAAGGATCGAGGAGTCTGTAGTTAAAAAGGAGAGAAGGATGAGAGCAACAGGAATAGTAGTAGAGTACAACCCATTTCATAATGGACATAAACTTCATTTGATGGAAGCTAAAAAAAGCGGTGACCTGGTCATAGCAGTCATGAGCGGTAATTTTTTACAGAGGGGGGAACCTGCAATATACGATAAGTGGACCAGAGCTCGTATGGCACTTAAAAATGGGGTAGATCTGGTGGTGGAGCTGCCTGTATTTTATTCTGCCCAGTCAGCGGAAATATTTTCCCATGGAGCTGTGGATATCCTGGATAAACTAGGGGCGGAAACTTTAGTTTTTGGTTCGGAATCTTCGGACTTAGAAAAATTAAAAAAAATTGCCTATCTGCAGATAGATGAAAAAAAACTTGTGGATGAAAAGATAAAGGAAAGGATGGAGGAGGGGGTATCCTATCCCAATGCTATAAACTCTGTTATAGAGGAACTTTTAGGAGAAAAAGGTATCCTAAAACCCAACGATATACTGGGGGTAGAATATATCAAAGCCATCAGAAAATTGGGCTCATCCATGGAACCCACCCTTATAGAAAGAAAGGCTGTGGGGTATCATGATAAGGAAATAATAGATGAAATTACCAGTGCCACCTCCATAAGGGAGATGATAAAGGAAGGCAGGGTGGAGGAGATAAAAAGAGTGATGCCGGCAGAAAGTTTTGAGATCTTAGGCACTCCTACTTATTTGGAGAAATTCTATCCCCTGTTGAGATATGAAATTTTAAATAACTATGAGGAACTTAAATTTATCGCAGATATGGAAATAGGCTTAGATAACCGGGTTTTTGAGATGGCAGTAAAATATCCGGATTTTCATGAATTTTATAAAAATCTAATGACCAAGAGATATACCAATGGAAGGATCCAAAGGGTATTGGCCCATATCCTTTTGAAGATAGATAAAAAAATAATAGATGAAACCAAGGCCGGAACTACATATGTAAAAATATTGGGGTTTTCTCAGGCAGGAAGCAGATATCTCAAGGAAAAAAAAGAAAACTTGAGGATAAAACCCCTGTCGGGATTAAAAAATGTCAGCCTGATCTTAGATGAAAGGGAGAGGGAACTCCTGAATTTTGAGATAAAATGTGACAGGATATACGGGATAGTCAGTCCCTATGAGGAGAGGAAGTTTCCTATAATTATGAAAAGTGAATTAATGGATAAAAATTAAAAGATTTATGTAGGGGTAATTCATGAATTGCCCCTACTTCTGTAGAATTATGATTGGGAGGTAAAAATTTGGAACAAACAAAATTAAGTTTAAAATACCAGATATTCTATGGGGTAGGTGTCAGCTATGCCATAGTAGACCAGATATTTGCCCAGTGGGTGCTGTATTACTATCTGCCCCCTGAAAATTCAGGATTGACACCGATAATGGCACCGATCTTAATATCTTTGGCATTAATCATATCGAGATCTGTAGATATGATCTCAGATCCCTTGGTGGGATATTGGTCTGACAGGGTGGATACCAGATGGGGCAGGAGGATACCATTTATAGCAGCGGGAGCTGTACCCCTGGCACTGTCTACCATTGCATTTTTTTATCCGGTATTAGGTAATGACTGGATGACTTTTATATATTTGATGTGTGTAGGATCTATTTTTTTTGTATTTTACACCATCGTAGGAGCACCATATAATGCCATGATCCCGGAAATTGGCAACACTAAAGAAGACAGGCTGAACCTGTCTACCTGGCAGTCTGTATTCAGGCTGTTATACACTGCCCTGGCTATGATCTTACCGGGGATTTTGATAAAAATTATAGGGGGTGGAGATACCCAGAAAGGTGTCAGGGGAATGGTTATTGTTTTGGCTTTATTTTCTGTCCTGCCAGCTCTCATAACTATATTTGGTGTACCTGAAAAAAAACTATCCCATGGGAGGAAATCGACAGAATCCTTAAAAAATTCGATTAAGATAATATTTGAAGACAGATCTTTTATCTATTATCTGTTGGGCTTACTATTTTTCTTTATAGGATTTAATACCCTTCGTGGAACTATGAACTACTTTGTGGAGGATGTTATGGGACTCGGAAAGGAAGCGATAACTATAGCTTCAGCGATATTGTTTGGTATGTCAGCGTTATTTTTTTACCCCACAAACAGACTCTGTAAAAAGATAGGGTATAAAAAACCCATGTTAATTTCATTGGTAATTTTGATAGTTACATCACTCCTATTAAACTACCTCGGCCGGGGAGTACCTGTTAAATACGGGTTAGCACTATTTGGATTGATCGGGATACCAGTTGCAGGAGCAGCTTTTATCTATCCGCCGGCAATGCTCAGTGAGATAGGTACTCGTATCACAAAGGACAGCGGAACCCAGGTAGAGGGGATATGTTTTGGTATCCAGGGTTTTTTTCTAAAGATGGCATTCTTGGTATCCATAGCCACCCTGCCCGTATTATTAGTGGCTGGATCGGGGAGTTTCATAGATGCTATGACCTCAACAAAACCCCAGGGAGTAGAGAAAAGTGGTGTATATTCCACCACTATATTTTCAGCGATCTCCTTTGGAATTTCCTTTGTTTTTTATTATCTTTATCCGGAAAAACAAGCGGAGGAAGATAGAGAGGGCAGTTAAATTCAGTAATGTTTAATTTTTTTTGTGAAAAACCCGGAAAATTATTGATTTTTCTTGACTTATATGTTATTATGAGTGAAGCTAATGTATTTTTTTAGTGACCTCCAAAATTAATCAAAATTTTAATTAAAAGGGAGATTATAATCACTTTAAAATATCTTAGTGAGCAATAATTGGGAGGAATATAATGAGCTTAAGAGATAGATTGATTGAAGAATGCAGAACATACCGTAGGGAAAATGGAGTTACACAAAGAGAGCTAGGAGAAAAATTAGGAAAACATACTTCAGCAGTAGGTAGATTTGAAATAGGAGCTATTGATCCTAGATTAAAATTTGTACAAAATCTATTGAATGCTATGGGAAAAGAGATTATCATAGTAGATAAAGTTAGATAGGTGAGAGTTAAGGATTAGTATATAGCTAATCCTTTTTTTTTTATTTTATTAAGTCTGAAAAAAAGAGTAACATCAAGACAGATGTCCTGTTTCTTAGGTGGATATTAGTGTATAATACTGAAAGTTTATAAAAGGAGTGGTGAAAAGATGAAAAAAATGATAACACTTATAATGGTTATTATGGCATTATTATTAACAGCATGTGGTGGAGCAAAGGAAGAAAAAGCAGAGGACAATGGGGCATTCAGGGTAGGATTAGTACTATCTACAGGTGGATTGGGAGACAAATCATTCAATGACTCAGCTTATGCAGGTCTTAAAGAAGCAGAAGAAAAATTAGGAGTAAAAATAAAATATGTAGAACCGGCAAATGTATCGGAATTTGATACGTTTTTAAGACAGTTTGCAGAAGCAGATTACGATTTAATAATTGGTATAGGATTCCAAATGAGAGATTCTATAGTTAAAGTAGCAGAAGAATATCCAGAGGTGCACTTTTTAATGGTAGACGAACCTATCGATATGCCTAATGTAATATCAGCTACATTCAATGAACCAGAAGGGTCATTTGTTGCAGGATCATTGGCAGGAATGATGACGAAAACAAACACAATAGGATTTATAGGTGGAATGGAAGTACCACTTATCAAAAGATTTGGAGATGGATTTATGGCAGGAGCAAAATATATCAATCCTGAAATAACTACATTTGATGCATATGTTGGCGGGAACAGTCCATTTAATGACCCAGCTCGTGGAAAAGAGATGGCGTTATCTATGATCGATAGTAAAGCAGACGTTATATACCATGCAGCAGCAGGATCAGGAATGGGAGTATTTGAAGCAGCTAAAGAAAGAGGTGTATATGCAGTAGGTGTAGACTCTAACCAGGATGGAGTGGTACCGGGAACTGTACTTACTTCTATGCTTAAAAAAGTAGACAGAGCAGTATTTGCTATAATCAAAGAGACAAAGGAAAAAGGATTTACAAAAGGACAAAAAGACTTTAATTTAGCCAATGATGGTGTGGGAATAACAGATCTTCAATATACTAAAGACCAGATCAGTGAAGATAAATTAAAAAGATTGGATCAGATAAAAGCAGATATCATATCAGGTAAAATTGATGTGAAAGCAGAGATGTCTAAATTAAAATAAATATTTTTTAGGAGTTAATTTTATAAATTAACTCCTTTTTTATATATCTATTTTATAAAAGAGAGATCTCAGGTAGTTGTCTAAAAATCAAAAATGAAAACTTCGAGTAGATGGAAATTTTTTCTAAATATTAAAAGGGTGGATTCAACATTAGACCAGATGTATCAATTATTTAAAGATTATTATTAAGAATGGATTGGTGAAAATAAATCTATAAATATAGTATAATGAATTAAAAAAGAATAAATAGTGAAAATTGTGAACATATTTCAATTTAATTGTTGAACACGATAAAAAAATATGGTATTATGAATTAGAATCATATTTAACGGGAGGAAGAAGATGAAAAAAATATTTATATTACTCACAGTAGTTTTTGCTATGCTTTTAACTGCATGCGGAGGAAAGACAGAGGAAACGAAAGAAGTTAAGGCTGAAAAACCTCTTAATGTCGGTATCGTATTATCTACAGGTGGATTAGGAGATAAATCATTCAACGACTCGGCTTATAGAGGACTTACTATGGCAGAGGAACAATTAGGGATTAAATTTAAATATGTAGAACCAGCTTCTCCATCGGAGGATATGCAATTTTTAAGAGAATTTGCCGAAAATAACTACGATTTAGTAGTAGGTGTAGGATTCTTAATGAAAGACTCAGTAGAAACAGTAGCAAAAGAACATCCAAATGTTAAGTTTGCTATCATAGATGAAGTAATTGACGCACCTAATGTAACTTCATTGGTATTTGCAGAAGATGAAGGTTCATTCTTAGTAGGAGCTTTAGCAGCTATGATGTCAAAAACAAATACAGTTGGATTTGTTGGCGGGATGGAAGTACCTTTAATTCAAAAATTTCAAAGCGGATATGTTCAAGGGGCAAAATATATAAATCCTGATATCAAAGTAACTACTTTGTATACATCTGGACCAAATCCTTTTAACGATCCAGTTAGAGGAAAAGAAAGTGCAATTGCAGAATATAATCAAGGTGCAGATGTAATCTTCCATGCAGCTGGTGGAACAGGTACAGGAGTAATAGAAGGTGCCAAGGCAATGGGAATCTATGCAATCGGTGTAGACTCAGATCAAGACTATGTAGCACCAGGAACAGTGCTTACTTCTATGATTAAAAATGTAGACCAAGCAGTATTTGCAGCAGTAAAAGATGTTAAAGAGGGAACTTTCAAACCAGGAATAAATAGATTTGGTGTAGCCAACAATGGTGTAGGAACTTCTAAATTTGAATACACTAAAGATATAATCGGTGAGGAAAAACTTCAAAAAATAGAAGAAATCAAGCAAGGTATAATTGATGGTTCAATCAAATTAAAATAAACTTTAAAACCTAGGATCTTTCCTAGGTTTTTTTTATTTATAAAATGGTTTCTAATAAGTTGATTTTTTTGTTATAATTAACTTATATTTAAAAGTTATAGAATTTTATAAGGTATTTTAAAAATAGAAAATTAATTAAGTAATAGAAGGGATGAAAAAGTTATGTGTGACGCTATATACATTCATATTCCATTTTGTGTAAAAAAATGCGGATATTGTGATTTTCTTTCATTTTCATGTGAGGAAAAAAGTAAGACAGACAGGATTGAATATGTAGAAAAATTAATAGAGGAGATAAGATTATATCCTAAGTTAAAATATGATACTGTTTATTTTGGAGGTGGAACACCATCTCTATTGGAAGTAGAAGAGATAGAAAAGATCTTAGAAGAACTAGCTATAAATGAGGGTGCTGAGATCACTTTGGAAGTGAATCCGCAGACAGTGGATATGCAAAAGTTAGAGGGATTGAAAAAAATAGGAATAAACAGGTTGAGTATTGGAATCCAAAGTTTTAATGATGAAAAATTAAAAGTTTTAGGACGGATTCATAGTAAGGAGATAGCTATAAAAACCTATAATGACGCCAGAAAAGCAGGATTTGAAAATATCAGCATCGATTTGATATTTGCCACTCCTGACCAGACCATTGAGGAACTGGAAGAAGATTTAGATATAGTTGAAAGACTATCGCCGGAACACATATCCATATATTCCTTAATCTGGGAGGAAGGGACAAAATTTATGGATCTTCTGGACAGCGGGAAATTGAACCCACTGGATAATGCTTTGGAAGCAAAGATGTATGAACTGATAATAGACAGGTTAAAAAAAATAGGATATCTTCATTATGAGATATCTAATTTTGCCAAAAAAGGATATGAAGGAAGACATAACAGTAAATATTGGAAAAATATAGAGTATATAGGAGTCGGGCTGGGAGCTTCTGGATATTATGAAGGAATCAGGTATAAAAATCAGGTGGAACTGTCTGATTATTATAAAAAGATAGATACAGCTGAAAAACCACTAATGGAAGAAGAAGAAGTCAGTGATAAAGACAGGATAGAAAATTATTATATTTTGGGGCTTCGCCTTCTAAATGAAGGAATAGAGGCGGAAAATAATCTTTACTTTGAAAAAATAAAGGAACTTTGTAGAAAAGGATATTTAAAAAATGAGGAAGGCATATATAAATTGACATCTAAGGGGCTTATGTTTGCAAATGATGTTTTTGTAGAAATCATGGAATAGAGGGGGAGTTATGGGGATAAGAGAAAATATTTTAGAATTGAAAAGTGAGATAGAAAAATACTCACCTAATCCAGGAGTAGTGACACTGCTGCCTACAACTAAATATGTTGATGCACATGGGGTATTAGAAGTGGTCAAGGCAGGATGCAGGGTTGTAGGAGAAAATAGGGTACAGGCTTTAGAAGAAAAAAGAAATATTTTGGAAACTTTAGAAACAGGAGATATAAAATGGCATTTTATTGGAAATTTACAAAAAAATAAGGTGAAATATATTGCTCCCTACATTGAGATGATCCACTCTGTCAATAAGATCTCTCTGGCGGAGGAGATAGATAAGAGAGCTAAACAAAATAATAGAAGGATAAAAGTATTATTAGAGGTAAATATATCCAAAGAGGAAAGTAAGGAAGGGTATTCGATAGAAAGGTTATATGAGGAGTTGCCAAATCTTTTAAAATTTGAAAATATAGAGATTTGCGGACTTATGACCATGGCACCTTTTACTGAGGAAGAAAAAGTAGTGAGGAAGGTGTTTTCAGACCTGAAAACATTGAAAGATGAACTAAATAAAACACATTTTAATGGCAGTCTGATAGAACTTTCTATGGGAATGACAAATGATTATAAGATAGCCCTTTCAGAAGGGGCAACAATACTTAGAGTTGGAAGTAAGATATTCAAGTAGGAGGAGAAAATTATGGAATTATTTAAAAATTTTAAACAAGTTTTAGGATTTGAGGGGACAGAAGGATCCAATGAAATCGAAGATGAAATAATGGTTGAAATGGAGGAAGAAGCAGGGGAAAAAGAAGAAGAAAATCTATCAGTTCCATCATCACCTACACCGAGTTTAAAGAGTAATGTGTATAAAAATAATGAAAATATAAGCGACTATCAGACTATTTTTGTCAGCCCTACTAGTTTTGAAGAGTGTAAAAAGATTGCAAACTATATAAATAAGGAAAAGATTGTAACTGTAAACTTAGAGAGCTTGAGCAATGAAATGGCTCAAAGGATGCTGGATTTTTTAAGTGGAGCTATGGAAGTAAAAAAAGCCAGGTTTATAACTGTGAGTAAGAAGGTATATGTATCTATACCTGATGGGATAAAATCATATGTAGAAGATGAAAATAACGAAATATTTGGATAGGGGGAAAAAGGTTCTGACGTCTAATGAGTTAGAATCTTTTTTTTTGTGAAAATTTAAAAATATAAGGGTAGAGTTGAAAAAGGTTGCAAATGGTATAGGACCGTGTTATAACATGTTGAAATAAGGGAAAAGTATTAAAATATTGTAATGAGTAAGGGGAGTATGAAGGAGAATTTTATTTTTATATAGAAAAATATTGTTTCAGGAGGCATAAAAATGGATTTAAGGAAAGATCCTATATTAAAGTTATTTCTAAACTACCTCCTGCCATCGGTGGCAGGAACATTGTCTGTAGGAATATTAATTTTTATAGATACCTTATTTATAGGCCGCGGGATAGGAAGTTTAGGATTGGCGGCTCTTACCACGGCAGTCCCTATGTTTACCCTCTATTCGTCCATAGGATTGCTGCTGGGTATGGGCGGAGCTACTGTAGGAGCGATAGAGTTAGGCCGTGGGAAAAAGGATAGTTTAAAAACAGCCTTTACCAATGCATTGTTATTAGCCATAGGATTAAGTATAATATTGACAATAATACAACAATTATTTTTAAAAGATATAGTCAGCGGGCTGGGAGCTACCAGAGAAATTTATCATATGGTAAGATCATATTTAAAGGTGATATCGCTGTTTACATGTTTTTATTTAATTCCTCATACTATGAATATATTTATCAGGAATGATAACAATCCAAATCTGGCCATGGTAGGGATGATGATCTGCGGACTAACAAACATTGTTTTAGATTATATATTTATATTTATATTTAAATGGGGGATGATAGGTGCAGCCACAGCTACAGGAATAGCTC
This sequence comes from Psychrilyobacter piezotolerans, assembly GCF_003391055.1. NCBI lineage: Bacteria > Fusobacteriati > Fusobacteriota > Fusobacteriia > Fusobacteriales > Fusobacteriaceae > Psychrilyobacter > Psychrilyobacter piezotolerans. The sequence goes on along the minus strand of NZ_QUAJ01000001.1, from coordinate 117,198 downwards.
AACTAACCTATACCTTGATCCTGGCAACACACTTTATCAGCTCTAAAAATACATTGGGGGTAATAAAAGACGGGCTTAATATTAAAATATTGAAGAGGATAATAAAAACTGGATTCCCGAGTTTTATAACAGACGCATTTGGAGGGGTAGTAATTTTTTTACTGAATGGAATATTGTTCAAACTCAGTGGATCTATAGGAGTTTCTGCCTATGCTATCATACTTAATATAAACTGGATGATCTATCTTTTATATCTGGGTATATCCCAAGGGTGCCAGCCCATCATAAGTATAAATTATGGGAGTAGTTTAAAAAACAGGCTGGATGAGATGTTAAAAATAGGAGTGATAACTTCATTTTGTGTGGGAGTGTTGATATATATAGGCGTTGTTTTTTACAGGGAAAATTTGGTAAATTTATTCGTAAGCGAAAATAGAGAACTAACAGAGGTAGCCACAAATGGATTTCCATTATTTTTTATAGCCATAATTTTTATGGGGTTCAATCTATTTATGGGGACTTATTTTCAGGCTGTGGAACAGACAAAAATTTCAATGTTTATAATGTTTTTAAGGGGTCTTGGGATGACTGCAATACTGCTATACCCAATGGCTGAATTTTATGGGATAGACGGAGTTTGGTTAACTTTACCATTGGCAGAAATGACAACTACAGTTCTTATTATTTGGGGAATAAGGAAAAAAATGGTATAATGTTTTATTTACTAATAAAGTAAAAAAACAATTTATTTAGAGGGGATAAAACTCCTTGAGCATTTTAAAAGGACGGTGGAACAAAGATGAAAGCATTAGCACTTTTTTCAGGTGGATTAGACAGTACCTTAGCTATTAAGCTGGTACAAAAGCAAGGAATAGAGGTTATAGCACTTAATTTTGTATCTCATTTTTTCGGCGGAAAAAACGAGAAAGCAGATAACATGGCTAAACAATTGGGGGTAAAATTAGAATACGTAGATTTTAGCAAGATCCATACAGAACTGGTAAAAAATCCTCCCAGTGGAAGGGGAAAAAACATGAATCCGTGTATCGATTGTCACGCTCTTATGTTTGAAAAAGCGGGAGAATTATTAGAACAATATGGGGCTAGTTTTTTGATATCTGGAGAGGTTTTAGGACAAAGACCCATGTCTCAAAATTTTAGTTCATTGAATAGAGTAAAAAAATTATCCGGTGTAGATCTGGAAGACCTGATAGTGAGACCATTATGTGCTAAATTATTACCTATCACAAAACCTGAGGAATTAGGATGGATCGACAGGGAACAATTGATGGATGTTAACGGTAGAAGTAGAAAAGTTCAATTGGAACTGGTAGAAAAATGGGGGATTGTAGAATATCCAACTCCCGGCGGGGGATGTATGTTGACAGAGCCAAATTATTCTAAAAGGTTGAGAACTTTGGAAGAGGATGGGTTTTTAAGTGATGAGTATTCACACCTGTTCCACCTGACAAAGAGGGGAAGGTTCTTTAGATTAGACAGTGGTAAATATCTATTTGTTGGAAGGGAAAAGGATGATAACTTCAAACTTTCTGAGTACAAGGGATATGGAACTCTGTATATCGCAGGAGCAGGTACTCCGGGGCCGGCTATCGTAGGATATGGAGATCTGAATGAAGATCAAATTGCCTTAGCTCAAAATTTATTTTCAAGATACTCACAGGCTAAGGGGAAGAAAAAAATTCAAGTAGTGATGAATGAAAAGATTGTAGATGTAGAGGAAGTAAATTTAGAGAAATTAGCTGAAGATATAAAAAAATATTTAGTATTATAAAAATTCATAAGGTTATAGACGGATGAGGTCTATAACCTTATTTTTTTATGCGTGCACCATGGTGAAAGTTCAATAAATAGTATCAATTTGAGAAATTTTTATAAGGGTGCCATATAATAAATTATTTATTGCAACATTTAATTGTGAAAATGGTATAATGCCGGTCGAGGTACCTTTCTTTGTAATAAATATATGGGATAAAAAGATATTGGGAGTGTGAAAAAAATGGAATTAGATGTTAAAAGACCTGTTTGGGTAGAGATCAATCTAGATAATTTAGGACACAATATGAGAGAGATAAAAAAACACATAAAACCAGGAACTGAAGTTATGGCAGTAATAAAAGCCGACGCCTATGGTCATGGTGCTTTGGGAATGATAGAGACACTAAAATCAGAAAATATAAATAAATTTGCAGTGGCAGTGTTGTCAGAAGCTATAGAAATAAGGAATTCAGATAAGGATATACAGATTATATTGCTGGGATATACTCCAGATGCTAATTTAGAAGAGGTAATTAAATGGAATATAACTCCTACAATATATTCCCTTAGACAGGCTGAAATATTGGACAAATTAGCTGGATCACATGGGAAAAAAATTGCTGTACATATAAGTGTAGATACAGGGATGCACAGGGTAGGATTACCTATAAAATATAGGACTGTAGAAGTTATAAAAGAGATAAGCGAGATGGATAATTTATGTTTGGAGGGGGTTTATACTCATTTTGCAGTAGCTGATGAAGCGGACAAAGGGTATACCATAAAACAGGTGGAAGAATTTAAATATATAATAGATGAGTTGGAAAAATTGGGGGTAGAAATTCCTATAAAACATGTGTCAAATAGTGCTGCTATATTAGACCTGCCGGAATTTAACTATGATATGGTAAGGGCAGGACTCCTCATGTATGGACTCTATCCATCGGAAGTACAGGAGAAAGATAAGGTGATAGAGTTGAAATCGGTGATGTCTCTCCATAGTAAGATCTATCATATAAGAACATTGGAAAAAGGTAAATCAATAAGTTATGGACTGACATATACGGTAAACAAAGACTCCAGGCTGGGGTTGATACCGATCGGATATGCCGACGGATACAGCCGTGGACTCAGTAATAAAGCAAGTGTAATTATCAAAGGGAAAAATAGATTGGCAAAGGTAGCAGGGGCTATCTGCATGGATAAATTTGTAGTAGATATTACAGATATAGATATGGATATAAATGGAGGAGATGAAGTTATCTTATTCGGGGAGGATGAATACAATAAAATAACTCCGGAAGATCTGGCGGATATGCTGGGGACCATAAGTTACGAAATTTTATGTAATGTAAGTAAAAGGGTTCCTAGAGTGTATAAAAAAGGGAATAAGATAATGGAGATAAAGGATGAAGTGCTGGACAAGATAGATTTAAATTTTTAACCCATGTTTCGCAGTAATAAAAACTAAAAACTTAGCCGCCAATTATCATACATGATAATTGATGAAAAAAAGAAAACAAAGGAGATGATTTAATGAAAACAAAAATAGTGGGGATACCGTTAAACTTTGGAGCTAACAGGTGCGGATTGGAATTTGGTGTAGACAACTTTATAGACCGATATCCAAAATACAGGGATAAGATAGAGGTGTTAGGAGTAGAGAGAGAAGTGGAAGATTTTTCAAGAAAGAATGCTAAATATCTGAATACAGTGGCAAAAACCTGTGAAAAATTAGCTGTGAGCATAAATAAGATAGTCAAGGATGGAAATTTTCCCATCACTTTAGGTGGAGATCATGCCATAGCCATAGGCAGTATAGCCGGGGTATCCAAAGAGAAAGAGATAGGAATATTATGGATGGATGCTCATGGGGATATGAATACTCCTGAGATAAGTGAATCTGGACACATACATGGAATGCCACTAGCTGCATCCATAGGGTATGGGCATTCTAAATTGGTGGATTGTTTATATAAGGGGACTAAGGTAAAAAAAGAAAATGTAATCCTATTTGGGACCAGGGATATAGATGAGAAGGAACAAGAACTGATAGATGAATTGGGAATCAAAAACTATACTTGGGATATGATAGCAGAGATGGGGTTTGAAAAAGCTTTAGGAGAGGTAAAAGAATTCTTTAGAGATAGAAACCTGCATATCAGTTTTGATCTGGATGGAATAGATCCTGCAGAGGTAACAGCTGTTGGAACTCCTGTTCCAGGAGGGCTCAGCCGTGAAATGGGTAAAATTCTGGTGTCGGAGATGATAGATACAGCATCTGTAACATCTATAGATATAGTGGAATATAATCCGATATATGAGAAGGGAATGGAAACGTCTGAATATGTAGATGAGTTACTTCAATTAATAGAGAAGAAGATAACTCTATGACTGAATACCCAAGAGTAGTAGTGAATTTGGAAAAGATCAGAGATAATGTAAAATTTTTGACAAAAAAATGTTATGAATCCCAGATAGATGTAGTGGGGGTAACCAAAGTTTTTTCTGGAAGCCTGGAGATGGCCAAGGTCTTGGTGGAAGGAGGGGTAAAATATTTGGGAGATTCCAGGGTGAAAAATTTAAAAAAATATAAAAATTTAGATGTTCCCAAAGTGATGATCCGTCTGCCTATGAGATCCCAGATAAAAGAAGTGATAAAGCATGTGGATATAAGTTTAAACAGTGAAATATCTACCATAGCCCTTTTAAATGAGGAGGCAGGAAAACAAGGTAAAGTTCATAAAATTATTTTGATGATTGAATTAGGAGACCTGAGAGAAGGGGTCCTGCCTGAAGATGTAGAGTGTTATATGGATCAGCTAAATTCTATGAAAAATATTAAATTAGAAGGGATTGGTGTAAACCTCACGTGTTATGGTGGGATCATTCCCAGCTTTGAGAATTTGGAAAAATTAGAGATAATTTCGAATTTAATAGAGGGAAAATATAATTTAAAATTAAATATTATATCAGGTGGAAATTCCAGTAGTTTGGATCTTTTGTGGAACAATAATATGCCGCCAAAAATAAATAATCTAAGGTTGGGAGAATCTCTTATTTTTGGAAGGGAAACCGCTTATGGAAAAGATCTGGAAGGCTGCTTTCATGACAGTGTAAAATTAGAGGTAGAGATAATAGAATTAAAAGAAAAGAAGTCCTATCCAGTGGGAGAAATTGGAGTCAATGCTTTTGGAGAAAAACCAGTATTTATCGATAGAGGTAAGAGAAAGCGGGCTATACTAGCTATTGGAAAACAAGATGTAGATCATTCCAATTTAGAAACAATGGATGAAAAATTAATAATCTTAGGTTCCAGCAGTGATCATTTGGTGGTGGATGTAACTGACTCAAAAATAAAATATAAGGTAGGAGATATAGTTGGATTTAAGCTGAATTATGGTTCCCTTCTGCAGTTAACCACATCACCCTACGTAAAAAAAACATGGTAAAGTGTGCTGTTCTATTTATATAAAAAATACTTTTGAAACAACCTAATAAAACATAATAAAAAAAAGGTTATAGACGGCATCCGTCTATAACCTTTTTTGAATTACACTTCCTCAAAAGAAGAAAAAAATCACGGTAGTAGAATGGGATTCAAACTTCTCTAGGATGAATAAAATAAATAGAAATAATACAGTTATATATATATTATAAATAAGGTGAGTTATATTTGAAAAAAATACTTATAATTTCTTAAAAAAAGAAAAAATCACAACAGTAGAATGGAATTTAAGTATTCTTGTGGTAAATAGTGCATAAATGATGACATATATTTGGTAAATAGAGTGGGTTGTATTTAAAAAAAGCACTTATAATTTCTCAAAAGAAGAAAAAAATAAGGTAGTGGATCGAAACTTAAACATTCCCAGGATGAATGAAATGAATGGGTCGGCATATACAGGATGAATATAATGAATTATGATATAAAAAAAAAAAGAAGTAGACTATTATTGAGTAGAGGAAAAAATAATAGCTCTATGAGGAGCATCAATAAAAGAATTATTTTTTTAGTTTAATAGTGGTATTCATGGTTATATTATATCAAAAAAATCATCCAGATGGGGGCTGGGGTAGAAAAGTGCTGACTATTTTTTTAACCTAAAAATGAGGAGTCATTCATTTTTTGAATGATGAAGAATAACTTTAATTTTTAAAATGAGGAATTTCTTAGGAAATACTATGTAATTCATATATTTTATATATGATTTAGCGTTAAAAGTATATTAGAAAACACTTAAATGATTAATTTTTAGACAAAAAGTTTGGATTTAGAAGGATAATGTATTAATATAAAAGTGAAAGATATATTCAGTAAATTTATAAGAGATATAAATTCACTAATAATAATTGAGAGACCTTTATTTATAACACTTGTTTTAAATAGAAAAATTGTTATGTTCCTATATTTAATATGTTGTGAGTATGATATAAAAAATAAATAAAATATATATGTAAAAAGATATCAGGAGTGTGAAGAAAAAATGGAATTAAATCTCAAAAGACCTGTTTGGGTAGAGGTCAATCTAGATAATTTGGGACACAATATGAGGGAGATAAAAAAACACATAAAACCAGGAACCGAAGTCATGGCGGTAATAAAAGCTGATGCCTATGGTCATGGAGCTCTGGGAGTGATCGACACACTAAAAGCAGAGAATATAAATAAATTTGCAGTGGCAGTATTGTCGGAAGCTATAGAGATAAGGAATTCATATAAGGATATACAGATTATATTGCTGGGATATACTCCAGATGCTAATTTAGAAGAGGTAATTCAATGGGATATAACTCCTACAATATACTCCCTTAGACAGGCCAAAGTATTAAATGAATTGGCTAAATTACACGGGAAAAAAATTGCGGTACACATAAATGTAGACACGGGAATGCATAGGGTAGGATTACCTATAAAATATAGGACTGTAGAAGTTATAAAAGAGATAAGTGAGCTGGATAACTTATATTTAGAGGGAGTCTACACCCATTTTGCAGTGGCTGATGAAGCAGATAAATGGTACACCATAAAACAGGTGAAGGAATTTACGTACATAATAGATGAACTAAAAAAACTAGGGGTAGAAATACCCATAAAACATGTGTCAAATAGTGCAGCCATATTAGATCTGCCGGAATTTAACTATGATATGGTGAGGGCAGGACTCCTCATGTACGGACACTATCCATCGGAAGTACAGGAGAAAGATAAGGTGATAGATTTGAAACAGGTGATGTCCCTGCACAGTAAGATCTATCATATAAGAACACTGGAAAAAGGGGAATCAATAAGTTATGGACTTACATATACGGTAAACAGAGAATCCCGGACAGGATTGATACCAATCGGATATGCAGATGGATACAGCCGTGGACTCAGTAATAAGGGAAAAGTAATCATCAAGGGTAAAAATGCAGTGGCGAGAGTAGCTGGAGCCATCTGTATGGATAAATTTGTAGTGGATATAACAGGTTTAGATGTACATGGAGGAGATGAAGTTATCTTATTCGGGGAAGACCAGTACAATAGAGTGACTCCAGAGGATATAGCAGATATATTGGGGACCATAAGTTATGAAGTCCTATGCAATGTAAGTAAAAGAGTTCCTAGAGTATATAAAAAAGATAATGAAATTATAGAGATAAAGGATGAAGTATTGGACAATATAGATTTGTAACTCCTCCTTCTTATGGAGATTTCATGAATATCAAAATTAATCCTGACTTTAGAATAAATTTAAGTACTCGTGAATCGAGGGGAAGTAAGAATAAAGGAATTAATTATTAATTATCAATTCGACCGAAGGTCGTCAAGGGGGTAAAAATGAGAAATATTAAGGTAGCAATATGGGGATTTGGAGCAATGGGTAGTGGGATGGCTAAGGCACTATTAAATAAAAAAGGGATAGAAATCGTAGGTGTATGCGACCTTCATCCAGACAGGGTAGACAGGGAGATGCATGAAGTTTTAGGAGTAAACAGGGGAGATAGAGCTCCGGTTTATATAAATGGAAATATAGATGAAGTATTGAAAGAAAAGTCTTGTGATGTATGTCTGTGTGCCACAGATTCATTTGTAAAAAAAGCATTTCCTAGATTAAAGTTAGTTTTGGAAAAGAAGATAAATGTAATATCTACAGCGGAAGAGATGGCTTATCCAAAGGCACAGAGCCCAGAGGAAGCATTGGAATTAGATAGAATAGCCAAAGAAAATGGTGTATCAATATTGGGAACAGGGATAAACCCAGGACTCATGATGGACTTGTTGGTATTGACATTAACAGGTGCTATGACGGATCTTACACATATAAAATCAGAGAGGATAAACAGTCTGTCTCCATTTGGTCATGCAGTTATGGAGGAGCAGGGAGTAGGGCTCAGTAAGGAAGATTTTATAGAGCAGGATAAGGCAGGTACCTTAGCAGGACACGTTGGATTTGAAGAATCTGTAAATATGATGACAGATGCAGTAGGGTGGAAATTAGACGGGCCGTTAAAGACTTCTATGGCTCCAATAGTGACAGATGTTCCTCGTGAAACACAGTATATAAAAGTGGATGCAGGATATGTAGCAGGATGTTCTATGTTAGGAGACGGATATGTAGAAGGGGAGAAGAAAGTAGAAATGGTTCACCCGCAGCAAATAGAGCCGCAATTAGGAGGAGTAGAAACAGGTGACTATATCACATTGGCTGGAACTCCTAATATCAGTATGGCAATCACTCCTGAGATAGATGGGGGAATAGGAACTATCGCAATGTGTATCAACATGATACCGCAAATCATAAATTCCAGACCTGGATTAAAAACAATGATCGATCTGCCGGTTCCTAGATGTATAGTTGGAGATTACAGGGATATGATAGAGGTAGAACTTAATTAGTCGATACTAAAAAAGAGAAAATTATTGCTGCCCTCTTCCTCTGGGTTGATTCTACAATATTAAAATTAATTTTTCCTTCTACCTTTGAGGAGAAGGAGATGAGGATGAGGGTATTTAGGAGGTAGTTATATGTTAGCTAAAAAAGGTGACTGGGTAATGATCTACAACATAGTATTGGAACCAAAAGACAGAGCACCTCAAATACCGGAGGATACAAAAAAAGTTCCATTGGAGATGTGGATAAAGGGATTTTTGTTGGAAGACACCGAGGTAGGAGAGATGGCAGATATAGAGACAATAGTAGGGAGAAAGGTTAGTGGGAAATTGATTGAGATCCATCCCAACCATAAACACAACTATGGAAACCATGTGCCTGAAATTTTACAGATAGGAAAAACCCTGAAGGAACTACTTTTTGATGGGGAGGGGAAATAATGGATAGAAGTTATAATGCTGTGATGTCTAGAAAGACAGAGATAATGAAAAAAGCTGTAGGGATAGATTACGATACCTTTGAGAAGGAAGGGATAGTTTTTGACTATGAAGCTATGATGAGGGAAGCGGGATATTCGCTGGAAGAGATAAAAAAAATACAAGGGGAAACCGGAGTAGGAAATACTCCTATATATGAACTTAGAAATTTGACTAATTTAGCCAGAAAAATGGCTCCGGCTGGAAAGGGAGCCAGAATATTTTTAAAAGATGAGGCATCTAACCCATCTGGAAGCTTTAAGGCCAGGCGTGCTGCCACAGCAGTATATCATGCCAAAAAGCTGGGATATAAAGGAGTTATTGCTGCAACTTCTGGAAACTATGGAGCAGCAGTAGCATCTCAGGCAGCCATGCTGGGATTAAAATGTATAATAGTGCAGGAGTGCTATGACAGCCAAGGAAAAGGGCAGCCTGAAATTGTAGAAAAAGCCAGAAAGTGTGAGGCATACGGGGCTGAGGTAGTTCAACTGACTGTGGGGCCTGAATTATTTTACTCATTCTTAAATTTATTGGAAGAAACAGGGTATTTTAATGCTTCCCTCTATACACCATTTGGTATCGCAGGAGTAGAAACACTGGGATCAGAACTGGTGGAGCAGATAGTTGAAAAGACAGGGAAACAGCCTGATGTAGTGGTGTGTACCAATGCAGGAGGGGGAAATCTAACTGGAACTGCCCGTGGAATGAGAAAAGTAGGAGCAGAAGGTGTAAAAGTAGTAGGAGCAAGTGTAAATTTAAAAGGATTACACATGGCATCGGATACTGATTTCAATAAAAAATCATTTACAACGGGACATACCGGGTTTGGGATACCATTTACAACTAATCCAGACAGATCCGATGTACCCAGATCAGCAGCCAGACCCCTTAGATATATGGATCGGTATGTAACAATAACTCAGGGGGAAGTATTTTATATGACAGAATCTCTGGCACAATTAGAAGGGCTGGAGAGAGGACCTGCCGGGAATACATCCTTGGCAGCAGCTTTTTCCATAGCACAGGAAATGGATGAAGATCAGATCATAGTGGTACAGGAAACAGAATATACAGGTGCAGGAAAACATATTCAGCCGCAGCTGTCATTTGCAAGGGATAATGGGATAGACCTACACTTTGGTAACCCTAGAGATGAAATTCCCGGAAAGAGCATCATATTACCGGAACATCCAAAGATGATAAAAGCTGTGGATTTAGATATGGATAAGATAAGACAATCATATGTAAAAAATATGGTGAAGAAAAAATCTGACGACAGAGAATTTAGTGATGAAGAACTCAGCTATATTGCTGTTGAGACAAACTTAACAGTAGAAGAAGTAAAAGGAAGATTAAAATAAAATTTATGTAAAAAATAAAGAAAAACTCAATTATATTGCTCTTGAGACAAAAATGACAATAGATGTAGTAAAATAAAAAAAAATTGAGGAGCTGAATATTTTGAAAACAAAAATAATAGGGGTACCATTAAACTTTGGAGCTAACAGATGCGGACTGGAATTTAGTGTAGAAAACTTTATAGACAGATATCCAAAATATAGAGATAAGATAGAGGTTTTAGGAGTAGAGAAACAATTGGAAGATTTTTCAACAAAGGGAGCTAAATATCTGAATACAGTGGCAAAAACCTGTGAAGAATTGGCTGTCAATGTAAATAAGATAATAAAGGATGGAGATTTTCCCATTAGTCTGGGAGGAGATCATGCCATAGCCATAGGAAGTATAGCCGGGGTGGCCAAAGAAAAAGAGATCGGAATATTATGGATGGATGCTCATGGGGATATGAATACTCCTGAGATAAGTGATTCAGGACATATACATGGGATGCCGCTGGCTGCTTCTGTAGGACACGGACATTCCAAATTAATAGATTGTTTCTACAATGGAGCTAAGGTAAAAAAAGAAAATGTAATCCTATTCGGGACCAGGGATATAGATGAGAAGGAACAAAAATTGATCGATGAACTGGGGATCAAAAATTATACTTGGGAAATGATAGCAGAGATGGGGTTTGAAAAAGCTTTAGGAGAGGTAAAAGAATTCTTTAAAGATAAAAACCTGCATATCAGTTTTGATCTGGATGGGATAGATCCTGCAGAGATAACAGCTGTTGGAACACCTGTTCCAGGGGGGCTTAGCCGTGAAATGGGTAAGACCCTGGTATCGGAGATGATAGATACGGCATCTGTAACATCTATAGATATAGTGGAATATAACCCAATATATGAAAAGGGAGCGGAAACTTCTGAATATGTAGATGAGTTACTCCAATTAATAGAGAAGAAAATAAATTAAATTTAATAGAGGCAGTTTGAACAGCTGCCATAGACGAAGCTGCAAGGGCAGCCCTTGCAGCTTCACCATAGGCGATTAGGGGGGATGAGATGAAAGGATATTTAAAAAGAGAGGATGATTTCTCTACAAGAAGAAAACATCTGCATAATTTAACAGATGAGGAATTAAAAAACAGATTTTGGGAGTTGGCAGAAAAATTAGTGGATCCAATGTTAGACCTGGCTAAAACACACACAACACCTTCAATTGAGAGATCTGTACTCTTAAGAATGGGATTTTCCAGTATAGAGGCTAAGCCGTTGGTAGACGGAGCAATAGATCGAGGGCTTATGGGGAAGGGTGTAGGTCATTTAGTATATAAGATATCAGAGGAAAAAAACATATCTATCCGGCAAGCAGGGGAAGAGATGATAGAGGGGAACCACTGGGATACCCTTATAGAAATCTTTAAGGGAGGTAAGAAATAATGAAAAAATTAATACCAACTGAAAAAATGGATATAAGAGAGATCCTGAGTGACCTTGAAAATTACAGACCCAAAAGAAGGGGATGGACTTGGAGAAAGAAGGTAAAGAATTTAAAGATGGGAGCATTTGAATTTACTGACTGCTCGGAACCGTTAAAAAATTCTATAGGAATACCAGCATCCAGATATTTTGATAATTTAGACCCCCAGCCAGCAGAAGTAATCACAACAGAGATAGCATCAGGAAGATTTGAAGATGATATAAGAAGGATGAGGATGGCAGCCTGGCATGGAGCGGATCACCTTATGGTAATCAGAACAGCTGGACAATCTCATTTTGATGGACTGATCGAGGGAACGCCCCAGGGGATTGGAGGAGTTCCTATCACTAGAAAACAAGTGAGAGCACAGAGGAAAGCTTGTGATCTCATAGAGGAAGAGGTAGGGAGACCTATAAACTACCATTCATATGTATCTGGAGTAGCAGGACCTGACGTAGCGGTAATGTTTGCGGAAGAGGGTGTAAATGGAGCCCATCAGGACCCCCAATACAATGTACTCTATAGAAATATAAATATGATAAGATCATTTATAGATGCGGCGGAATCTAAAAAAATAATGGGTTGGGCTGAGATGGCTCAAATAGATGGAGCACATAATGCCAATGCAACAGCTAGAGATGCATGGAAGGTAATGCCGGAACTTATGGTTCAGCACGGGCTTAACTCTATATTTTCATATAAATCAGGAATAAAGAAAGAAAATATATGTCTTTCTACTGTACCACCTACAGCAGCCCCGGCACCATCTATGAAATTTGACCTGCCTTATGCAGTGGCTCTTAGAGATCTATTTACAGAATATAAGATGAGAGCTCAGATGAATACAAAATATATCACTTCATCTTCCAGGGAAGCTACAGTAACTCATGTAATGAATATGATGATCTCCAGGCTGACAAGTGCTGATATCCAGTCTACAATTACACCAGATGAGGGAAGAAATGTACCTTGGCATGTGTATAATATAGAGGCTTGTGATACAGCTAAACAAACTCTAGTAGGGTTAGACGGGTTACTGGAGATGGTAGAAGTAAGAAAAGACGGATACCTTCCAAAAATGGTAAGAGAATTAAAGGAAAGAGCAGTACTTTATCTGGAAGAGATGATGGAAACCGGCGGATATTTTGAAGCTGTAGAAAAAGGTTTCTTCGTAGATTCCGGTAACTATCCTGAAAAAAATGGTGATGGAATAGGCAGAAAAAAAGATGGAGGAGTAGGAGCAGGAAGAGTATTCACAAGGGATGAAGACTATATGGCCCCTGTAACAGGACATTTTGGAAATAATAATATAGATCAATACGGAGCTACTAATCCAGCGGACTTAATAGGTGGCTGCACATTTGAAGATCCAGATAAGATCGTATATATCGATGAGTTAGATGACGTAGATAATGTAAATGTAAGGATGGCAGAAAATGAGGAGTATAGATCCACATCTAAGATCAAGCCAGAGGTAGAATGGCTGGCTGACGGAACTGTACAGATAGAGCTATTCCTGCCTACAAGCCAGAGGGTAGCAGAATTTGCCGCTATTGAATTTGCCAAGAAGATGAATCTGACAAATCCAGAGGTAATTCATTCTGAAGTTATGCATATAAGCGAGGGAACCAGGGTACAGGTCAAAGGAAAGGTTGAATTTGATCTGGATCTGAATAGTTTGGTAATACCGCCTGAGCCTGAAGTAATGTCAGATGATGAGATCAGAGAATTGGTAGAAAAATATGATATGAAGATAGTAGCAGGAACTGTAGGAGAAGACGAACATTCAGTTGGACTTCGTGAAGTTATAGATATAAAACATGGAGGAGTGGAAAAATTTGGAATGGAAGTTGAGTATTTGGGAACTTCTGTACCTTGTGAGAAATTAATTGATGCAGCTGTGGAATTAAATGCAGATGTAGTATTAGCTTCTACAATCATCTCCCATGACGATGTTCACTATAAGAATATGAAAAAATTACATGAATTAGCCATTGAAAAAGGAATCAGAGATAAGATAATTATCTGTGCCGGCGGTACCCAGGTAACACCTGAGATAGCTAGAAAAAATGGGATGGATGAAGGGTTCTCGAAAAATGACAGAGGAGTAAATGTAGCCTCATTCCTGGTGAAAAGAAAGAAAGAGATGATGGCAGGGAAATAAGTCTATGACTTAAACTAAAAAAACAGAAATATAAATTAAACTAATCTAGACAAAGCAGGGGCCAAAGGTCACTGAGATTTACAGAAAATTTCTTCCGTGTTTCTCTGAATACTTTGAGCCTCTATATTGAAAAGGTTTTCGCAATATTAGCGGTTTCAAAAAGGTTGGTGATATATGAAAATAGATGTTTTGGTAGCAGAGATAGGAAGTACTACAACAGTTGTCAATGCCTTTGGAAATCTAGAGGGAGAAAACCCTAAATTTATAGGGCAGGGGCAGGCACCTACCACGGTAGATCAGGGTGATGTAAATCTAGGTCTTATGGATGCTACCTATGATCTAGAGGAAAAATTGGGGATTAGAGAGTTGGAATATGATGAGTTCCTGGCTACAAGCAGTGCGGCAGGGGGCCTGAAGATGACTGTTCATGGGTTGGTATATGATATGACAGCCAAAGCGGCAAAGGAAGCAGCCCTTGGAGCGGGAGCAAATATCCACATGGTTACATCGGGAAAACTCCGAAGAACCGATCTAAAGGAAATAGAAAAAATTAAACCAAATATAATTTTACTTGCTGGAGGAGTGGACTATGGTGAGCGGGATACAGCTCTATACAATGCAGAACTCCTGGCTAAACTTAATCTGGATGTCCCTGTAATCTATGCAGGGAACATCCAAAATTGTGAGGAAATAAAGTTAATATTTGAGGACTATGGGAAGGAAGATCTTCTAAAGATAGTAGAAAATGTATATCCTAAGATAGACCAGCTGAATGTCGAACCTGTAAGACGTGTAATCCAGGATGTTTTTGAAGAACATATCATCCATGCTCCGGGGATGGAAAGGGTAAGAGACATAGTAAGCGGACCTATAGTACCTACTCCGGGAGCAGTAATGGAAGGTTCTAAGATCTTGAAAGAAGTTATAGGGGATCTGGTAACGATAGATGTGGGGGGAGCTACCACAGATATCCATTCGGTAACCGATGGCAGTGAGGAGATTACGCGTATTTTAATTTCCCCGGAACCTATAGCCAAAAGGACTGTTGAGGGAGACTTGGGAGTCTATGTAAATATGAAAAACATAGTTGAGATAATAGGAGAAAAAAACCTGGCTAAAGAACTGACCTTGGAGGAGGAAGAGCTGACGGAACATCTTTTGAATTTTCCGCCTATTCCTAAAAGTGAAGTGGAGATGAAATTAGTAGAGATCCTGACGGAAAAAGCGGTAATTATGTCAATTCATCGGCATGCGGGAGGATATAGACACCTTTTTGGTGAAACTAAAAAAACTCTTGCTGAGGGAAAGGACCTTACCAGTGTGAAGTGGATAATTGGGACTGGAGGAGCATTGACTAAACTGCCAAACAGGTTAGAGATCTTAAAAAAAGTAGCAATGAGCAACAAGGGAGATAAACTTCTGCCTACACCAGAGGTAAAAATATTGATAGATAATGATTATATTATGGCTTCTTTGGGAGTCCTATCAAAATATAATAAAGAGTCAGCTGTTAAATTACTCAAAAAAAGTTTAAGGATAGAGGAGGTGGAAACTTTATGACTGAATACCCAAGGGTAGTGGTTGATTTGGATAAAATTAGAAAAAATGTAAAAGTTTTGACAAAAAAATGCAGGGAATCCCAGATAGATGTAGTGGGAATAACCAAAGTTTTTTCTGGAAATATTGAGGTAGCTAAGATATTAGTGGAAGGAGGAGTAAAATATTTAGGAGATTCCAGGGTAGAAAATTTAAAAAAATATGAAAGCTTAGATGTTCCCAAGGTAATGATCCGTCTGCCTATGAGTTCCCAGATAAAAGAAGTGGTAAAACATGTGGATATAAGTTTAAACAGTGAAATATCTACTATAGCTCTTTTAAATGAGGAGGCAGGAAAACAATATAGAGTCCACAGAATTATTCTGATGCTTGAATTAGGAGACCTCAGAGAGGGAATCCTGCCTGAAGATGTAGAGAGCTATATGGATCAGATAAGTTCTATGCAAAATATTAAATTAGAGGGGATAGGTGTGAATCTCACATGTTATGGTGGGATCATCCCCAGCTTCGATAATTTAGAACAATTAGAAAAAATTGCGAATTTAATAGAGAAAAAATATGATTTAAAATTGAATATTATCTCAGGAGGGAATTCCAGTAGTTTAGATCTTTTGTGGAAGAAGAAGATGCCGCCAAAAATAAATAACCTAAGGTTGGGAGAAGCCCTTATCTTTGGGAGGGGAACAGCCTATGGAAAAAATCTAGAAGGGTGCTTCTATGACAGTGTAAAATTAGAGGTAGAGATAATAGAACTGAAAGAAAAGGAGTCCTATCCAGTGGGAGAAATTGGGCTCAATGCTTTTGGGAAAAAACCTGTATTTATCGACAGGGGAAAGAGAAAACGTGCTATATTAGCCATTGGAAAACAAGATGTAGACCAGTCTAACTTAGAAGCAATGGATGAAAAATTAATAATATTAGGTGCCAGTAGTGATCATTTGGTGCTGGATGTAACCGATTCAAAAAGGGAATATAAGGTAGGAGATATAGTGGAATTTAAGTTAGATTATGGTTCCCTTTTGCAGTTAACCACATCACCCTATGTAAAAAAAGTGTTTAATTAAAATTGACAGAATTAATAAATTATTATAGAATAACTTTCAGAAAAGAAAAATTTAGATAGAGGTTGCAAATATTAAAGAGTAATTATAGGTTAGTCATGACAAGCGTTGATCCTAGAATGAAAGGTAAATTTGCCGAAATGCGAAGAAAAGAGTCAAAATTCTTTGTGTTGGGATTATGGATAAGATCCATAAGACTGTCACCATATAAAATTGGTGATGTGCTATTAAATGATTTTGAGCATAGACTTTATTTAAGTTTTATTGTTGGGGGTTATTGATAGTGTTATCGATAGCTCTTTTTGTTACTTATAAATAAAAAAATCAGGAGGAATTGATTATGGGGAGTAAGATGAAAAAGGAAACGACACTGATGTACGCACTGATACCGTTGTTATTTTTAATAGGGAGTTTATTTTATGCAATTCAAATTGCACACATTGATGTACACATACCTATCTTAGTATCGGCATTTTTCGCAGCAGGAGTAGCTATATTTGGTCTGAACTACACATGGAATGAGATAGAAGAAGGAGTAGTTGAAACTATCAAGATGGCTTTAGGTGCAATTATAATTCTTATGATAATCGGAATGGTAGTAGGAACTTGGATTCAATCTGGTGTAGTACCAACTATGATCTTTTATGGATTAAAGATCTTGTCACCGGGAATATTTTTACCGGCAACTCTTATTATATGTGCTATTGTATCGGTGGCTACCGGTTCGTCATGGACAACAGCAGCAACAGTTGGTATCGCACTTATTGGTGTAGGAGAAGGACTGGGAATACCTAGACATATAGTAGCAGGTGCTATTATTTCCGGAGCATATATGGGGGATAAATTATCACCATTATCGGATACGACGAACTTAGCACCGGCAATGGCTGGGACAGATTTATTTACTCATATTAAACATATGCTGTATACAACAGTACCTAGTTTCATCATATCTATAATTTTATTTGGATTTATCGGGACTAAATATACAGGAGCAGCATTAAATACAGAGATGATCGACGGAATATTAAGCACTCTAAGTGGAAACTTTAATATCAGCCCACTACTATTATTAGTACCGGTTATTGTAATCGGGGCAGTAATAATGAAAGTTCCGGCAATACCCGGATTATTCGGTGGAGCTATCCTAGGTGGAATAGCTGCAATGATCTTCCAAGGAGCATCATTAGCTACGGTATTTTCGACTTTACACTATGGATACGAAGGTGAATCAGGGTTAGAAATGGTAGACTCTCTATTAAATAGAGGAGGACTAGACTCTATGATGTGGACTGTTTCATTAATTATTTGTGCCATGATCTTAGGTGGAATAATGGAAAAAACACAAATGTTAGAAACTTTAGCACTGAAGATTTTATCTGTGGCACATACTACTGGAAACTTAATATTAGTAACTATATTAACACCAATTTTTGTAAACTCAGTAGCTGGAGACCAGTATCTTGCCATAGTTGTGCCTGGAAGAATGTTTAAAGGTGCCTATGAAGAAAAAGGATTACACCCTAAAAACCTTTCCAGATCATTGGAGGATGCAGGAACCCTTACATCACCATTGATCCCTTGGAATACATGCGGGGCATATATGATCGCTACCCTGGGGCTGGCACCATGGACTTATGTTCCATATTGTTTCTTGAACTTAATCAATCCAATTGTAGCTATAATCTATGGGTATACAGGATTCTCTATTGAAAAGATAGAAAAGAAAAAGGTAGAAGCAGAAGCAGAAGTATAGAAAAAAGATAAAAATCCCTCCTAATTTTAGGAGGGATTTTTTACTTTGAAAAATATGATATAATATCTATATTATAGTTTTTAGGAGTGTTTAAATGAATCAGGTAATTTTAAGTTTGTATTTTTTTATAGTTATTTTTATAGGTTATAGTTCTTACAGGAAAATCAAAGGATCGAGAGATTATTTTATAGCAGGAAAAGATGCAGGTGTAAGGGAGATAGCCGGAAGTCTTTTGGCAACAGTATTGGGAAGTTCAGCGATTATAGGAAGTGTTAATTTTTCCTATGCCAATGGATGGGCTGGATCCTGGTTTATGCTTTGTGCAGCTTTTGGACTCTTATGTCTTTTACCCCTGGTAGACAGGTTAAAAAAAAATAAAAGTTACAATCTTCCGGAACTCATGGGAGAATTTTACGGGGAGGAAGTGAAAAATCTATCATCTGTTATTATTCCTATTGCATGGGTAGGTATAGTTGCAGCTCAGATAATGGGATCTGCTAAGATAATCTCTATCTTTGTGGATATGAATTATTCTACTGCAGTTATTCTAAGCGGCTTAGTATTCATTGCCTATACATTTTTAGGCGGGCAGTTATCTATTATCAAAACAGATTTTATTCAATTTCTGTTTATAATAGCAGGGGTAGTTCTTTGTTTTGTCTATATTTTAAAAGGGAATGGAGAAATAAACGGGATGGGGATGATCAATGAAAAATTTGATTATTTAGATCTGTTTATTATGATCCTTACCTATTCATCTACTTTTTTGGTGGGGCCGGATATTTACTCCAGGATATTTTGTGCGAGAGATGAAAAGACAGCTAAACAAGCAATAAAATTATCCATTGTAATTTTAATCCCATTGGGATTTATTTTAGCGGGGATAGGAGTTTATGTGAGTTCAAACTACGGAGTAGACATAGCTAAAGGATCGGTGCTGATGTTTTTAGCAGACAGAGTGTTGCCCCAGCCAATAGTGATCTTACTTTATTTTGGACTATTATCGGCAGTTATCTCCTCAGCAGATACAACCCTGCTTACCGCCTCATCTACCTTTGCCCAGATCTTCATGAAAGATCTCAGGGAGGAGAAAGCCATCAGATTAACCAGAATATTTATCCTTATTTTCGGAGGATTTTCTATACTGGTAGCACTAAAACTTACCTTTATATTGCCCACACTGCTGCTGG
Source organism: Psychrilyobacter piezotolerans (assembly GCF_003391055.1). NCBI lineage: Bacteria > Fusobacteriati > Fusobacteriota > Fusobacteriia > Fusobacteriales > Fusobacteriaceae > Psychrilyobacter > Psychrilyobacter piezotolerans. The sequence continues at coordinate 97,517 of NZ_QUAJ01000001.1, read as the reverse complement.
CTCTGGCGGTCTATTCAGGGGCTTTTATAGTTCCTTGTCTGGCAGGAATTTTAGGATATAAGTGCGGGGAAAAATATGCTGTATTGGGAATTTTATTTGGGGGAGGACTGGCTCTCTATGGTAAAATAATGGGGGGAACAACGGGAAACATGATAATTATCTCTTCATTCTTGGTGAACTTTATGATCCTGGCAGCGGGAAGAACGAGAAAGGTTAGAATATAAAGGAAATATTAAATTTCATTTTAAAAATTAAATAAAAAAAAGAGCCTCCTACACCTAGAAAAGTCTAAATGTAGGAGGCTTTTTATTTACTTTATTATAATCTCTTTTACCCTTCCAACCTGCCCGTCTGTAAGTCTCACTTTTATTCCATGGGGATGAAACTTGCTGTTAGTCAGGAGATCCTGTACTGTTCCATAGGTTAATTTACCGCTTCTTTGGTCATTTTTTAAGACGATAGCTACCTCTATCCCAGGTTTTACATCGCTTCTATTTCTTCCATCCATTCTAATTACTCCTTCTATTTATATTGATTGTATTTAAATTTTACCACGAAAATAACTACTTTTAAAGCCGGTTATTATTTTATCTCTTGGATAAATTCAAATCCGGCCACAGCTTTTATTCCCAAGCCAGGTTCAGGGGGTAAGGTTATCTTAGACCCATCCATGATAAGGCCGCCATCCAATGGATTTTCACTGCAGAGGGCAGGACCATCTAAATCTATCCGGGTTATAACAGAACTCTTTGCTGCTGCCAGATGGGCTGCTGCTGTAACACTTATTCCACCTTCTAACATACAGCCGATCATACATGGGATATCGTATATTTCACAGATATTAATTATTTTTAAAGCATTTGATATTCCCCCTGTTTTCATCAATTTGATATTGACAATATCAGCAGCTTTTCGAGTGATCACCTCCACTGCATCTCTGGGTGAAAAGATAGATTCATCTGCCAAAATTGGAGATAAAACTTCAGATGTTACCTTTATCATTCCATGGATATCGACGGCTTTTACCGGCTGTTCTACAAAATCCAGGACAATCCCATATTCTTCAATCTTCTTGATGGCATAGAGTGATTCTTTTGTACTCCATCCCTGGTTTGCGTCTAACCTCAATTTTATATTGGGACCCACTGCCTCATAGATTGATTTTATCCTATGGATATCTTCTTCAATATTTTTCCCCACCTTAATTTTTAACTGATCAAAGCCTGCTTCTACAGCTTTAAGGCTGTCAGAGACCATCTTTTCAACGCTATCTACACTTATGGTCAGATCGGTCTTTAATTGGCTGGGGCCTCCTCCTAGGACTTTATACAGAGGTTTATTCATGGACTGGGCAAACAGGTCGTAAAGAGCGATCTCCACAGCTGCCTTTGCACTGGTATTTTTGATTATTGCACCCTGTACAAGACCTATAAGGTCGTTAAAATCTTCGATATTTTTTCCTATCAACTGCTTTCCTATTAAACTAACTGCTCCTATTATAGAATTATGGGTATCCCCTGTGATAACAGCAGTTGGAGGAGCTTCACCAAACCCAATATTCCCTGTATCGGTCTCTATAATTATAACTATGTCTTCTACACTTTCCACGGTTCGAAGTGCTGTTTTAAATGGTGTGATTAACGGAATCTTGATCTTTCCAATCTGTATCTTTTCTATGATCATAATATACTCCTCCTTTGATAATCCTTGATAGAAGTTTACCATGAAAAGAGGGTGTTTTATAGGAAAAAAATCATATGGATGGAATAATAGAGGGAATGAAAAAAATTAAAACTAAGGGAGGTTTATATATGCATAGGTTTATATTTTGGCTTATTTTGATATTGGCTTTAAACTTTTTTATCCACCTTTATGTTTTCTTTAAAGTTTCAATATTTTGGAGTGGAAGAAGGAATGTTATTTTATATATTTTATCCTTTTTTACATCTCTCTTGATAATTCCAGCAACAATTCTTTTAGAATGGAATAATAACTTTATTTCTCAGCTATTTTACAGTTTTTCCTGGTTATTGATGGGGGTATTTTTTGTAACTTGTATCTCTCTGCTTATTTTTCAAATAATAGGGGGAGTGTGTTCTATTCATAGGACCTACCTTACAGCTGCTTCTCTGATATTGTCACTGATTATAGTGATTTACTCCTTTATTAATGCAGGAAAAGTAGATGTGAAAACTGTAGATATTGATAACTTTGGAAAAAAATTAAAAATTGTCCAAGTCACAGATCTTCATCTGGATCCCTTAACGTCTTCTAAGAGGCTCCCGGAAATAGTGGAAAGAATCAATTCTTTAAAGCCGGACATTGTGGCAATAACTGGAGATATAGTTTCACATAATACCCTCATAAATCCTATCACTTTTGCACCTTTAAAAAATATTGAAGCAAAAACCTACTTCATAAGTGGAAATCATGAGCATTATATAGATAAAGACAAAGTTTTGAAACTTATTGAAAACACAGGAGTTAAAGTTCTAATAGATGAGGTGGACTTTTATAAGGGGGTTCAGGTCATAGGAATTGATTATAAAAGGGATAAAAATAAAGTGGATGATGTTTTATCAGAACTGAAACTTGATAAAAAAACTCCCGCACTGCTTCTCCTGCATGTGCCCATGGATGTGAGAGATGAAAGAGTTAAGCTGATATTGAGCGGCCATACCCACTATGGTCAGATAGTTCCCTTCAATTTTATAGTCAGAACAGCATTTAAATATATGAAGGGACTTTATCCATTGGAGAATGGATACATATATGTATCTCCGGGTACAGGAACATGGGGACCTCATATGAGACTTGGCTCAAAAAATGAGATTACTTTGTTTTTTGTGGAGTAAGGCTGAAATTATATATATTTAACCCTCCTCCTTCTTATGTTTTCTCCCTCATAGGGAGAAACCGAAGTCTATAAATTTCAAAGAAGATCTAAGGGTGTCACCCTTAACGGACTCTGTTTCTTTTTATGTGAAAAAGAAATAGAGGAAAGAAAAGCACAAATTTTGAAAATGGCTCCTAAGTAGGGGTAGTATAGCGACGAGCTTCCGTGCTCCAGTCCTCATTCTGTTGCGGAACTTAACCTGTATATCGCTCTTAGTAGGATAATTACTGCGAAAGCTAGATTCCCTTCAAAATTAAAGAATTATTGCTAATGAGATCTATGGTTACTGGGAAAGGTGAGATTTGGCTATTTAATAGGATGAAGAAGAGGTTGGGGATATAGAATAAATCAATTTTTATGAGTTTACACAAAACTTGCGACAGTCTTTTAGCTTGAATTTTAGTGCTATTAAAATTCAAGCTATTTATCATTTTATTTAGTGATAATTTCAATATTATTAAAATTACCACTATTTTTAGCTTTTTTACTCTTATTGATATGGTTGAAAACAATCTCTAAAGTTAAAAGAAATAATGTCATTCCTGCTATCCCACCTAATATTAAACCAATTGATCCTTCACCTGCTAAATTCATCTTTTATTTGTGTGATTAAGTCTATAGTAAAATACCAATCACACTTCCTCCTTTTTTTTATTATTTATTGTTTTTTTATTTTTTATTATTAAATTAAAAATAAAATTTTAGTTTGTTTTAACTTAAAAACAAACTAATTTTATAGTTATTTTTTATAAATGTCAAGGAATGTATTTTATATTTTTTATAACATCAATGAAATCAAAACCTAACTCAATTATAATAAATGGAATCATCCTCCCCTTATAGGAAAAAACAAAAATATTTGAATATGTTTAGAGAATACAGAAAAAAAGTTTGTGCGAAAATATTTATATAAATTTGGAGGTTTTTTATTATGGATTTTTTAGAATTAGCAAAAAAGCGGTATTCTGTGCGTAAATTTAGCAATCAAAAAATTGAAAAAGAAAAAATTAATTTGATTCTCGAAGCTGGTAGAATTGCACCTACAGCAGTTAACTATCAGCCTCAACGAATTCTTCTACTTGAATCAGATGAAAGTTTGAAGAAACTAAAAGAATGTACCAAATATCATTTCGATGCCCCCCTGGCAATGCTTATCTGCTATGACAATACTATAAGTTGGAAGAGAAGTTTTGACAATAAGGATATGGGTGAAGTTGATGCAACTATTGTGGCAACTCAAATGATGCTGGAAATAACTAATCTTAACCTGGGGACTACTTGGGTTGGTCATTTTGATCCTAAAAAGATTATCGATACATTCTCACTACCTGAAAATATAATACCAGTTGCACTATTCCCTGTGGGATATCCCGATGAAAAAAGCATTCCTCATCGATTCCATGACCAAAGATTTGAAATATCTAAAAGTGTAATTTATAATTCCTTTAAAAAATAGAGAGTGTACCTCCAAAGTTTGTATAAACTTCCAGATTAATGTAGAATCGAATTACATTTTTCAGGAGTTTTTTTGTATATTAGATTTAGAAAATACTCAACTTAGTAATATTAATTGAAAGCTCTAAAGAGCCCCTCTTTAATACGGGTTCATTTCTTTTGATGAGCAAAGGAAACGAACCAAAGAAAAGCTCACCTTTTCTAAGTGATGTTATATGAGTAAGTCAGAGGAATCTTCGTCTTTTTACAGCTACAGTCCTCGTTTCACTGCGGAACTTATTCTGTTGTACGACTAAGTAGGGAAACTTCTGAGAAGTAGAAGAACATCTAGAAAAAGAATTAAAATAAAATTTGGATGAGTATAAACTTCAAAAGGATGAAGAGGAAATAGAGAAAGGAGTTAGACAGTTGTCTAACTCCTTTCTCTGTCCAAAACTCCTACAAATTTCGAGACATTTACAATCATGGATTTTATGGTGGAAATAAAGCACCACTAACTTACCCCTTTATTATAAACTTCTGTTCTTTCCTTTATTTCAATACTTTCTTTAATTTCTCTATACATATATCTAATTCTTCCTTTTTAACTACTAAAGGTGGTGCTAAACGAATTGTAAACTCATGTGTTTCTTTACAAAGAATACCTTCCTTCATTAAAGCTTCGCAGAATGGTCTTGCTGGTTTATCCAGTTCAACACCAACAAACAGACCTTTACCCCGCACTTCTTTAATATGTTCTGAATCTATCTTCTTCAATTCATCCAAAAGATAGTCTCCTAATTCTTTAGATCTTTCCACTAAGTTTTCATCTTCTAGAACATCTAATGCTGCCATAGCAACCGCACATCCTAATGGATTACCTCCGAATGTTGATCCGTGGTCACCTGGTCTGAATACATCCATAACTTCTTTTGATGATAGCATTGCAGATACCGGATACAATCCACCACTTAAAGCTTTACCTACTGTTACAACGTCCGGTCTGATATTATCGTGTTCGAAGGCAAAAAGCTTTCCAGTTCTACCAAAGCCAGTTTGAATTTCATCACAGACCATTAAAACATTATTGGCTTTTGTAATTTCTCTCACACCTTTTAAGTACCCTTCAGGAGGTACAATAATACCGGCTTCACCTTGAATCGGCTCCATAATTACAGCAACTGTATTGTCTGTTATGGCATCTTCCAATGCTTTTAAATCACCAAAAGGAACAGTTTTGAAACCTGGTGTGAAAGGTCCGAAGCCCTCCCTATATTGATCTTCTGTTGAAAAAGAAATTGTACTGATTGTCCTTCCGGCAAAGTTATTTTGACAGGCAATGATTTCAGCACATTCAACACCTTTCACTTGATGACCCCATTTTCGAACAGCTTTTAGAGCAGTCTCAACCGCTTCTGCGCCTGTATTCATTGGTAAAACCTTTTCAAAACCTGTGAATTCACATAACTTTTTTACGTAAGCCCCCATCTTGTCATTGTGAAAAGCTCTTGAAGTCAATGGCATTTTTTGAGCCTGGTCAATAAGCGCTGAAACTATTTTGGGGTGTCTATGCCCCTGATTTACTGCCGAATATGCTGCTAACATATCCATATACTTATTGCCTTCTACATCAGTTACCCAGATGCCTTCGCCTTCTGCAATAACAATGGGAATGGGATGATAATTATGAGCACTCCACTTTTCAACTTCATCAATCATTAGTTTTGTTTTAGACATGATATAACCCCCTTAATTTCCGCATGTATTTTTTTTTATACAAATATGTATATATTTTTATACAAACGAAGTATTTTAACGAGTTTATCATAATTTTTACTCGTTGTCTATAATTATTTTATGCATATATATAGCCATGGGTGTTTCAGGTTTTGCTATTTCCTTGCTGGGATCGATTATAATAAATGGAATTTCCCTCCTATTATAGGAAAAAACTAAATATATTTGAATATGTTTAAAGAATACAGAAAAAATTAACTAGGGGTGATTTTATGGTTTCCAAGGTGCTTAGTTCGAGTTATATAGGTATAGAATCATACATATTAGAGGTAGAAGCCGATATCATGGCAGGGCTGCCCAGTTTTAATATAGTAGGGTTAGCAGATGTGGCTATCTCTGAAAGCAAGGAAAGGGTCAGAGCTGCCATAAAAAATAGCGGGTATGAAGTGCCTGCCAGAAGGATAGTAATAAATCTTTCTCCTGCCGGGATCAGAAAGGAGGGAGCTTCCTTTGACCTTCCTATAGCCATAGGGATATTAGCCAGTTTGGGAGAGGTGGAAAATAAAAAATTAAAGAAATATATAGTCTTGGGAGAGCTGTCTTTAAATGGGGATATCAGAAAAATTGACGGAGCCATAAATTCAGTCATCTGTGCCAAAGAAAATGAGATATTTGGGGTAATATTGCCCAGGGAGAACTATTTAGAAGCCAGTGTCATAAAGGGGGTGGAGATAATACCCGTTGATAATTTGGTTCAGGTAGTCCAATTTTTAAATGATAAGATAGAGATAGAGTCTCCAAAAGCAGAGGAAAAAAAGGAAGGGGAAGATTATTCAGTTGATTTTAAAGAGGTAAAGGGACAGGTCCAGGCGAAAAGATGTATAGAGATAGCGGCAGCAGGGGGACATAATTTTTATATGATAGGAACTCCGGGAGCAGGGAAATCAATGCTGGCCAAACGACTGCCGACCATCCTGCCGCCTATGAGTGAGGGTGAAATAATCGAATCAACCAAGATCTACAGTAGTACAGGACTGCTGACAAAGGATATCCCCATAATAGATAAAAGACCATTTAGATCTCCCCACCATAGCAGCTCCATGGTTTCCATTGTAGGAGGAGGGAGGGTTCCCAAAGCCGGTGAGGTAAGTTTAGCCCACAATGGGGTCTTGTTTTTAGATGAAGTTACAGAATTTCCAAGGATGGTATTAGAAACACTTAGGCAGCCCCTGGAGGATAAAAAAGTATCTATAACCAGAGCAGAGTACAGGGTGGAGATGCCGGCAGATATGGTACTTATAATGGCATCCAATCCCTGTCCCTGCGGAAACTTGTTTGAAAACAGGTGCAGCTGCAGCCTGTCCCAGATAAACAGGTACCAGCATAAGATTTCAGGGCCGTTACTGGACAGGATAGACCTGTATTTAGAAATAAAGAAATTATCGAGATCGGAACTGGCCTCCTATGAAGAGGGAGAGAGGTCGGTTAAAATAAGGGAAAGGGTAGAAAAAGCAAGGAAGATACAGTGGGAAAGATTTGGGAGCTCAAAAATTAACGGGAATATGACTCCTAAAGAGATAAAAAAATACTGTAAATTAGATGATAAAAGCAAAAAAGTGCTGATCGACTCCATAGATATATTTGGTCTTTCCGGGAGAAGCTACGATAAGGTACTCAAAGTAGGGAGAACCATAGCCGATTTAGAGGGGAGTAAAAATATAGAGTTATCCCATATCATGGAAGCTCTCAGCTATAGGAAAAAATAAAGATGTTTAGGCTTTCTTAATTGGAAGCCTTTTTTGTTTTTTAGAAGATCTTAAAATTTTAAATCAAAAAATATTTAAGAAAATAGGTGGGCTGTAAAATAACTCACCATATTATCTTAAATATTTATATTCTTTAGTTTTTAGTCGTTTTTGTTCAGCCATCTATTGAGGACTTCTATATATTTATCAGTTTCTTCTATAAATGGCATATGACGACTGAATTCAAATAGTTCCCATTCTGAATTAGGAATTTTATCATACATTGTTTTGGCAACAAGAGGGGAACAAAGGTCCAGTAAACCACTAATAACCAGACAAGGCTCTTCTATATCTTTGATCTCTTCTGTGAAATCAAAGTTTTTTAATGTTCCAGAGGGACAAAATTCATTTTGACCCCATGAAGTTATATAAGATTCTGTTCCAGAAACTTTTGGACGTCTTAAACACTCCGGTGAATCTGGTCCTACTTCACCTGCACAATGACGAACCATAAACTCTGCCTCTGCTCTTTGGTATTCTTCAGAGGAGTAATCATTAGTTTTTTCAGCCTGTGCAATGGCTTCCTGCATATCTTTTGGAAGGTATGCAACTCTTCTACGCTGTTCTTTTTCCCATATTGAAGCAGATGGTAAGGTACTGGATAATATATAACTTTTGATTCCTTCAGGTTTATAGTCACAAGCATACTGAATGGCCTGCATCCCACCCCAAGACTGCCCTAATAAGTGAATTTCATCTAAACCTAAATGTTTACGCAGTTGGATTAATTCATCGATCCAGGTTTGAGCATTCCATAGATCAGGACGGGAAGGTGTGGCAGACAGCCCGCAGCCCAATTGGTCATACATGATAACTGCCCGTCCATCATTTGCTACTTTATCAAGGACTTCAAAATAGTTATGAGTTGACCCCGGCCCACCGTGTAATAATACCAGTGGTTTTTTATTTCCTGTGCATTCTCCCACTATACGATAGTAAGTTTTATACTCTAAATACGGCATGTAACCTTGGGTAATTTTCATAGTTAGTACCTCCATAGTTAATTATAAAGTATTGATGAGACTTTTTTTAAGAATAAGCTCTTCTAATATTTATAAAATTCTAAATTTTTTTATTGATTTAGTATAGTTATAATACGATTATCTTCAAATGTCAATTTCTCCATTAAGTAAATCTTTGAAAAATTAAAAACAAATTGTTTTAACTAAGTGTTATATGTTATAATGCAGTTCAATATAGATGGAAAACGGACATAAGATGAATTTTAAAGATGAAATTGAGTAGATGTGGAAAAAAAAAGAGCTATTCGAAATAAAGTGACATTAATATTTTGAAATATCAATGAAAAAAGGTATATATATAAGTAGTTACTTTAAAGTTATTCACTAATTGTTAATGAATAATTAATAATACATAGTTACGGTATTTAAAATCAAGTTGTTATCTGATTTTAAGGTAGGAACTTGGTTTTTTATAAATATAAAAGCAACATTAATTTTTTTAATCGGGGGGAATGAAGATGGAAAAAGCAAGAAAAAAGCCATTAGGATTTTATGTGTGTTCAATGGCTTTCGTATTTGAAAGATTTGCGTTTTACTCAGCTAAATGGTTAATCGCAGTATTCTTAGTTGCTAAGATAGCAGACGGTGGATTAGGAATTGAACCAGGGGATGCAGCAAAGATGACAGCAAACTTGGTAGCATTTACTTACTTAGCACCAATAATTGGAGGATATCTTTCAGATAAAGTATTTGGAGCCAGATACCTTGTGCCTATCGGTATGTTACTCATGGGAGCAGGTTACTTAGTAGGATGGCAGGCTAATAGTACCGGGATGGTTAACTTAATGATTATCTTACTATCTTTAGGTACAGGATTATTCAAGTGCCAGACAAATGCCATAACAGGTAGACTTTTCGATGATCCCGGTGAATTAGACGGAGCATTTTCTACTCAGTATTCATTCGTTAATGTTGGTGCTTTCTTGGGAACAACTATTATCGGTTTGCTTGTAGGATTTAAAGGATATTCTTTCTGTTTCTTAGTTATTGCAATCATAATGTTTGTTAACGCAGCTTTCTTTGTATATGGTTGGAGATTTCTAGGGGACACAGGTAAAAAGCCATTTAAAATCGCTGAGAATAAAGAAGAGAAAAAAGTTGAAGAAAAAGAAGAAAAAGTTCCTTTAACTACAATTGAAAAGAAAAGAATTGGTGCTATCGTTTTAGTATCGGTCTTCTCAATTATCTTTTGGGTACTATGGTACTTAGCATATATGCCTGTTTATTACTACTGGGGTGGAGACAACGGAGCTGCAAACTGGATGATTGGAAACTTTACAATCCCTACAGCTTGGTTTGATTCATTAAACGCATTTATGTGTATCGCGCTGGGACCTGTATTAGGTAAGTTATGGTCTACATTAGCTAAGAGACCTAAGGGTGACTTGAGCATGTTTAAGAAAACTGCCTTAGGTATGATGCTTATGGGACTATCCTATGTGATATTTGCACTAGCTGACATTTCAAGAGGAAACAATCTTGCTCCTATCGCTTGGATAATTGCAATGGGTGTTGTACTATCCACTGGTGAAATGGTGTTCTCTCCACTTGGAAATTCATTTATCGCAAAGTTTTCGCCACCAAGATTACTAACTGGGATGATGAGTATCTGGGTATTAGCGGTGTTCTTTGCAGGTAAATCATATGGTTACTTATATGCATATACGCTAAAGTTTGACTTTGCAAAGGCATATCTTGTTATTGCAGCAATTGCTATCTTTGCCGGAATTATCCTTTGGGGACTGGATAAGAAATTAAACGGCTTAGTTGTAGAAGAAAAAGCAGCAGAAGAAGCAGTCGCTTAATAGATTTATCAAAGTAAATTATTTTAAACCAAAACCTATAAATATAGATGTTTTGAAAAATCTATATTTATAGGTTTTTTTAGTATCTGAAAAAATATAAAATAACCTAAGGATACCATCCTTAACTGGCTCTATTTCAGATATGCGAATATTTTATTTTCCTCTAATAACATTAGAAAAAAATAAAAATGCAGTAAAAGAAACAGAGGAAAGAAAAGCTCAAACTTTGAAAATTGTTCCTATGTAAAATATTCATATACGAGCTTTGAAAGCTACAGTTCTCGCTTAACTGCGAAACTTAATTTGTTGAACGCTCTAGTATATATGAAAGTACAAAGTAATATCACTTTCAAAGTTAAAAAAATCAAGAGAAAATAATTTTTTTAAGTGTCTTTATTATTTATAACTCTGAAGTTTATAGTCGTCCGACTTCACAGTAAATATCTAACGAGTTTCGTCGTACCCACCATGCCCGTCAGGCATCCCAATAAGAAACGGAGATTCACTGACTTACTCAACAAAGACAAGATGGTTATAGCTTCGGTTTCTCTGATTTGAGAGAAACCATAAAAAGGAAGAGTATAAAACTTCTTGACTCTCTTTGGTTCCGTTTCTCGTGTTAAGACGAGAAATGAACCCAGTTAAGGGTGGAACCCTTAGAATTTATTATTCTACTTCTTTATCTTATTTTCTCAAAGTTCTATGTTTATGAAATAAACTAATATCTCAAGGTTCTTAGATTATGTAATAATCTTTAGAAATATTGGTGATACCACTCGCTGGTAGTTCTTTAGCCCTTACTTTGTCATGAAGAATTAAATATCTTATTAAGGTAGCAACTTGGGTTAAAATATAAAAATCGAAAAAAATTAAATTTTTAAATATGGCCTTTAATTGACATAATTAATGAGATCAGCGGTTTTTAAAAGCTTTCCAGATAGTGCCTTGTAATTACTTGTTATAAATGATAAAATTAAGAGTAAAAAAGCAACGTGAAGTTGCATTCACTTAGGAATAAACTTAATTTATTGCATAATTTTATAAATTTATAAGCAATAAAAAAAGAATTTTAGGAGGCAAAGTAAAGATGATTGGAATAGGAATCGTTGGACTACCAAATGTAGGTAAATCAACATTATTTAATGCAATAACAAAGGCAGGAGCGGCAGAAGCAGCAAATTATCCTTTTTGTACCATAGAGCCCAATGTAGGTATGGTAACAGTACCTGACAGCAGATTAGAGGAACTATCTAAGATAATAAACCCGCAGAGAGTACAACATGCTACAGTAGAATTTACAGATATCGCAGGATTGGTAAAAGGTGCAGCCAGTGGAGAGGGATTAGGAAATAAATTCCTGACACATATCAAAAATACACAGGCAATATGCCAGGTTGTAAGATGTTTTGAGGATGAAAATGTAGTTCATGTAGATGGATCTGTAGACCCAATAAGAGACATTGAAGTAATAAATGCTGAACTTATCTTATCGGATTTAGAATCTGTAGAGAGAGGTATCGAAAAACAAGCTAAATTAGTCAGAGCTAAAAACAAGGAAGCTATGGCATTGGTTCCTGTACTGGAAAAATGTAAAGTTCACTTGGAAGACTCTAAATTATTAAATACGTTAAAGTTAACTCCGGAAGAATTAGAAACTATAAAGGGATACCAGTTATTAACAGTAAAGCCTATGATGTTTGCTGCTAATGTATCTGATAGTGATCTTGCTACAGGAAATGAATATGTGGAGCAGGTAGTAGAATATGCAAAAGATCTTGATGCAGAGGTTGTAATCGTATCAGCTCAGGTTGAATCTGAATTACAGGAGATGGATGAAGAAGACAGAGAGATGTTTTTAGAGGAATTAGGAGTAACTGAGCCTGGATTAAACAGACTTATTCGTGGTGGATACAAATTATTAGGACTTCAAACTTACTTTACAGCAGGGGTAAAAGAAGTTAGAGCATGGACTATAAAGATAGGAGATACTGCTCCTAAAGCTGCCGGAGAGATCCATACTGATTTTGAAAAAGGATTTATCAGAGCCAAAGTAGTAGGATATGATGAGTTCATCACAAACAATGGATGGAAAGGTTCCCAAGAAGCCGGATCACTCAGACTTGAAGGGAAAGAGTACGTTGTAAAAGATGGAGATCTAATGGAATTCTTATTTAATGTATAAAAAATAACGTGATATTGTATTCAATTAAACGTAACCTTAATTTTTACAGTTTGCTAAGGTGATAATAATAAATGGGCCTCCGGGCTCATTTATTTTTATATATAAGAGATATAAAATTCACAATCCTTATTTTTTTAATATAACTTACATAAAAATCGGTTGTTATTTGACAAAATTTATGTTAATCTTTTTACAAGTATTCAAATATAACTATATTACAGGCTGCCGGTTGAACAGGGTGTATAATATAGAAAAAATAAAATTTATTGATGAAAATAGGAGATAAAAGATGAATATAAAGGAATTTAAACTTGGAATGATGCCAACAAATAGTTTTTTAGTTTGGAAGGACAAAGAGGCTGTTTTATTTGATTGCGGCGGAGCAAACTTATCGGGATTAGAAACTTTTATAGAGGAGAACAATTTAACTCTAAAAAAAGTTGTTTTTACCCATGGGCACTATGACCATATTGCTGGATTATTAAAATTAAAAGAGATCTATCCTGATATAGAGGTATATATAGGAAAGGAAGAGGAGGAGTTTTTAACAAATTCTGCCCTAAGTCTTTCGGATTATTTAGCTAAGATAGATTTTAAATATGAAGACAGTTATAAAACAGTAAAGGATGGAGATACTATAGATGAATTTGTAGTAATAGATACTCCGGGGCATACCAGAGGCGGGAAATGTTTTTTCCATAAGGAATCAGGGATAGTAATCGTAGGAGACACTATGTTTAAGGGAAGTTATGGAAGGTATGATCTGCCAACCAGTGATGGGAAAAGCTTATTTGCCAGCCTGAAAAAATTATGCGATACTCTGCCGGCCGAAACAAGGGTATATAACGGACATTCAGGGATGACTACCATTGGGGAAGAAAAAAATAATTTGACGAGAAATGGAATTATTTAGAGGGGGAAAGATGACTATAGAAAGAGCAACCTTACTGCTTAAGATGATGTCTAATCCAATAAGATTAGGGATATTGAGGGAATTAACACTTAGAGATGAAATTTGTGTAGGAAATTTGGAAGATCTTTTGAATGTCTCCCAGTCCAGTGCTTCCCAGCACCTGGCACACCTCAGGAATTCAGGGATAGTAAGTTCCAGGAAGAACGGGAAAAAAGTCTGCTATAAAGTTTCAGAGGAAAGTATAAAAGATATTTTAAAAGCATTAAATATATAGCAGAAAAAATGACTTTCAGTAGAAAGTCATTTTTTTTTGAAAAAGTTTAAATTTTTTTTGAATATCCTTATAGAAATATTCACTTTAACTAACTAAATCAAACATTTACTTTGAGTTTCAAAGTGAATAGAAGGGGAGTTATCTGTTCGATTTTTTACTGTGGTTGGGGAACAATTAATATGTAAAGCAAGAGAACATCAATGGAAAATACTGAAGTTAAAAACTTATCGTTTTTTTAATTTCGGAGGTGGGAAAAATGAAAAAATTATTATTATTAGCTGCTATTTTAGCAATAGGATCAACTGCATTTGCAGTATCTGCAGGAATCTCTCTAAATGGACCTGATGCTTTGTACGGTCCAAGTATTAAACTTAATGCAGAAGCAGGACACGCAGGAGGATTTAACGCTTATAGAGATATAACTACTGGTGATAATGCAATACACAATAACAGAGCTGTCAATATATTCAGAGACAAAGGTCCTGGCTGGACAGATACAGCAATGACTAAGGTTTATCTTAATGTACTTAGACCTATTAGAATTGATTCTGAAGTAGACTACTTGTATACTGAAGCAGTTGTAGGTGATGAATTACAAATTGGTGATATCGGATTCAGAGTTGCCGGTCAAGGTTTAGCAACAGTTGTATTCAGCTTCCATGGTCCAGTATTCGACCTTCCTGGTAAAGTAACAATTAAGGATCACGGATTATTCACTTATACACAAACACGTAATTTAGGTGCAGGTGTAGAAGTTGCAGGAAGATTTGTATATTTAGGTTTAGGAGTAAAAGAAATAGAAATAGACGCATACTTTAAAAAATTAACTACCCCTGGATTGAAATCTGGTACTATATTTGCCATAGCTCAATATCAATAAGATTAATTAGCTAAAAATAATAAGCAGGCTTCGGCCTGCTTATTTTATATACAGGTAGAAAAATAATTATTGATGTTAAATTTTATACAAGTCGAGTTTATTTTTTTTTTAAAGGAAAATAAAAAAATATCCAGTATCTTATAAATGAATATTATAGATGTTATTTTGGGGGTGTATAAGATGAAAAAGTTAATTTTAATGTTTTTCCTGGTGATGAGTTTTAGTTTTTCCCTGGAAATTTCCAGTGTAGATCCATTTGATTTTGGGGTAGTAGTCGAAGGAGACAGGAGTGTTTCCTTAACCGATGTAGGGGTTTATGTAGAGGGGAAGTCAGGAAAAATGGTGGAGATAATAGTTCCTGAAACTTATGATCTGGATGGGAATAAGATGACTATCCGACCCAGGGAGAAAATGATAAAACTAGAT
The DNA here is from genome assembly GCF_003391055.1 of Psychrilyobacter piezotolerans. Classification (NCBI taxonomy): domain Bacteria; kingdom Fusobacteriati; phylum Fusobacteriota; class Fusobacteriia; order Fusobacteriales; family Fusobacteriaceae; genus Psychrilyobacter; species Psychrilyobacter piezotolerans. The sequence continues at coordinate 82,143 of NZ_QUAJ01000001.1, read as the reverse complement.
GGCAATGGAAATGGGAAATTTAGGTTAGATATAAAACTAGAGTTAAATAATATAAGTGCACATGAAACCCTGACAGATAATTTATCTATAGTGGTTAGGTATCTGGACTAGGGAAAAAATAGTTGTCAGACGAAAATAGAAAATTAAGATCAAGAAATTTCGACACAGACTTTAAACGACTTTGAAAAGGAAAATTGTAGTCATTAGCGGTTTCAAAAAATTGACCTTAGTGGTGTGTTAATCCGGCTGAAAGCTGTTTTTGGGGGGATATGATGATGAAAAAAAAAATAATTATATTTTTATTATTATTCTCTATGATTTCCTTTGGGGAGGAATTTAAAGGGAATTATGAGGAGGGGTATATAGAGATAGATGTAAATAAAAAAATCAAATATTCATTTTTCCCCATATATATGGATTATGAGATGGAGGAACCCTATATAGGGGTGATGAACTTATTTGCTCTAACTATGTCCAGGGGGATGAAGATAGACAGGGAAAAAAAGATGATTTACGGGAGGATGGGAGAAAGAGATTACAAGTTTTATTATGGAGATACTAAATATATCACAGGAGAAGAGGATGTATACATAAGGGGAACGGACCTGTCCCGGGTTTTTGAACTGAAAGAATATAATTGGAATACAGAGACATATCTCATGAAGATAAAAACCAAATTTAAAACTCCCTATGAGATCTATCTGGAGCAGGAAAAAAAACTCAAAGAATTGGGGGCTGAGGGGAAGGAAGAGATAGAGGAGGAAGATGTATATTCCCAGGAGAGGAAATTGTTTACCCCGGGAGTTTTACGTCCTAGATACACTAATTATAACTTAGAGGAGGATGAGGGGACTGTATCGGTAAGGTATGATACCCACATGCTGTACGGGGATTTTACCACCACGGGATTTATCCATCCGGATGCTTATCTGGGGTATACAGCCTTAACATACAATGAGATTATAGATGAAAAGAGTATAATTGTGGGGGATGTCTATATGCAGACCTATGAATTCCTGGGATCAAAAAGGTTAACAGGATTAGCTGTTCAGGAGTGGAATGGCGTCGGGGATATAGAAATAGGGCAGACCACCATCAGAGGATTTGCGCCTTTTAATTCAAATGTGGAATTATACAGAAACGGCTCCTTATATAAATTTACCCGGGTAGGAGAAGACGGGTCCTATATATTTGAAAATATTAATATCCAGAATTATAATGATATATATACCATAAAGATATATCATTTTGACGGTTCCATAGAGATAAGGCAGGTCTCTATGATGAGTGGAGATAAGATTCTGAAAAAAGGTGAAGTAGATTACGGTCTTTTGATAGGTACCTACAGGGAGATAAACGGTGAGGAGGAAGGAGAAAAAGTTGATCTGGAAGAAAAAGAAGTGGAAGGAAATATTAAGATCGCCTATGGATTGACCAATAATTTAACCATAGGGGCTGAATATATAAATGATCTTACAGAGAATAGGGAAGGACAAACCATCTATAATTATCCTACAGAACTGGCGGGATTGAATTTATATTATACAACCGGAGCGGTAAAATATCCCACATATTTTGAGTTCTCAGAGATCTATGATATAGAGTATGATACCGAAAACAGGTATAACCATATAGGGAAGATAAGACAAAGATTTGGCGGGAATGTACTTTCCCTGGAAGGGTATATGTACAGTGATTTCATAGCTTTTTTAGAAGGTTATGAAAACAGGTATATTGTCGATTGGAGAGGGGTTATAAATAAGCATTGGGGATACAATCTCAAATATGATAACTTAGATAAATTTGGAGAAGTTGAGGAATACGGTAGTACGGGGATTTATAGGAATAAAGATAATACCACCCATGAATTAGGAGTTACTTATCCTTTTTCAGAAGACTATGGAAAGAGCAGATTATATTATAATTATTCCAACAGTGATATCAAAATTTATGATACCAGTTTGAATTTTATCCTCCAAATAAATTCTGATTTTCAAGATTTTGAGGATGAAACAGACCTGAAAGTAGCCCTCAAAACAGCAGAAAATAATAAAATAAAGGCAGGTGTTTTTGTAAAGTATAATAGTGAAAATGAATATGAAGCAGGTTTAGAAGTGAGGTATAAGGTGTTTAACTGGCTAGAAGTTATAGGTGATTTAACTCATGATGATGATGAAACTGATTATAGTGTTGGTGTAGATGTGGAAAAAACTATTATCCTGGAAAAACCATTTACAAGTAATTCTAATCCATCTCCAAGCAGGTCCTGGATGGAAGGAAAAGTATTTATGGATGACAATAATAATGATCAATTTGATGAGGGGGAAGTTCTCTTAGAAGGCGTAGAGGTAAAGGTTGGAAGGAAAAAGGGAGTAACAGGAACAGATGGAGTGTATTTTATAGATGATATCAGCTCCTATGAAGTGAAGGATTTTGAGGTTAATATAGAGACGTTAGATCCTATGTTAGAAGCAGCCAATGAGAAAAAATATGTGAAATTATATCCGGCAACCGGAGGGCATATGGATATCCCGGTTCAGCAAATTTCTGTTATAATGGGGAATTTAGAGTTCCGCGGAGCTGGAGTGGACGGGGTAAAGCATTTTCCAATAATATCCCAGCTTTATATCCAGTTGAAGACTCTGGATGGAAAGACAGTTATGGAACAAAGAGTGGAACCGGAGGGGTTCTATATGCTGGATAAGGTTCTCCCGGGAGAATATATCTTAGAGATGGACTACAGGGGAGAAGGACGTTTAAATTTCGAAGAAAAAACTAAGAAATTAAATGTTAAGCTGGACAAATATGGAAGTTATTATGAAGATTATAACTTTAAAGTTATCTCTTATGAAAAGGAATAGGTGGTGTTAATGATGAAAAGAATAATAGTATCCATATACTTATTGATGATTTCAATGCTGTATGCTAATTTCCAGGTAGGTCCTCAAGTTCAAAAAGTCAGTTTAAACAGACCTGGAACCCAGAAAATTTATCTGAGGAATGATACCAATAAATTAAAAAAAATAAAAATTTATTCCCAGAGACCTGAAGATCAGAAGACCAAGGATCTCTATATGGGAGACTGGATCATAGTATATCCTAAGCTGGTTTATCTTAAACCCAATAGTAAAAAAACAATTAGGATGGCTGCCAGACCTCCTCAGGGTCTGGTGGATGGAGAGTATAGAAGCCATCTGGTATTTGAAGAATTGCCGGTAAAAAAATATGATAATAGTGAAAAAGATGAGAGTAAGGCAGGAGTTAATATAGATATAATTCATATACTGGTTTCCACAGTATATGGTTATAGGGGTAAATTAGAGTATGGGGGGATTTTTGAGGACTTTCAGGTTGTTACCGATAAGGAAAAGGCATATTTTGTATCTAAGATAACAAATACAGGAACAACAGCCTTGGATGTTGTTTATAAGGTAACCTATTATGAAAATATGAAAAAATTAAAAACAGAAGATTTATTGGTGGGAAAGGCTATGAGAGAGAATTATTTAGATTCTATTACAGAGTTAAATAAGATTTCAAAGGGTGCCAATAAGATGAAGGTAGAATATTATTATAGAATTCCAAAGGGAAGTAAGGAAGTAAAGGAAGGAGAGGAGGAATACGATGAATTTAAACTAGGGGAAAAACTTATTTCCATAAAAAAAATAAGTGCAGAAAAATATCTAAAAGAGTTGGAAGAAAAAAAGAAAGCAGAAGTGGAAGCTAAAAAGCTGGAAAAAGAAAAAGTTGAAATCGAAGGAAAAAAGGAAAGTTAAGTAAAAAAACTCAAGGACATCCTTGAGTTTTTTTATTTAACAATTTTTAGAGAGCCTCCCAGTAAATAATTTATTTTTTTATCGTGGGATTCAGAGGGAATGTTTTCATATAGTTGAAAGTCGTAGTGGGGGGCTACGATAAGGCCGGAATAATTTTCTAAAAATTTATCATAGTACCCCTTCCCGAATCCTATACGGCTGCCATTTAGATCAAAGGCTAATCCCGGAATGATAATCAGATCTATTTTTTTAATATCTGCATGAGTCCCGTCTATCTCTTTGATTTTAAATGAATTATCATCATTAAATTTTTTAGAATCATCATAGATAACTCCTGCCAACCCGCCATCTTCCATCATTTTTGGAAGGATTAGAGTCTTTCCACTTTTTAAAATATGGTTGTTTATAAAATTAGTGTCGATCTCTCCTCCAAAACTCATATAGGACATGATAACGTGAGCATCTGCATAGATGGAAGAATTTATAAGTATATTAAAAACTTCTTCAGAATATTTTTTTATGAATTCCTTAGAGAGGTTATTTCTTTTTTTTAAAACTTCAGATCTTATTTGTTTTTTATCCATGGGTATTTTCCATGAATTTTTTGATCTCCTCCATATCTTTCCAAGTGAGCCATTTTGGGCTGCCCTTTTTTTTGTCACTGTTTCTGATTAAAAAATTAGGATCATAGATAGGATTTACCTTGATTCCCCCATCCCAATCATAGGTTTTTCCACGAATTTCAGAAATTTTTAATGTATTATCCCTCAGTAAAAACCGGCTGACTTCCTGACCCAGGGTAACTATTACTTTAGGATTTAGAAGGGCAATCTGCATATCCAAAACATCTGCATAGATCTTCTTCTCCTCCTGGGAAAGGTCCTTTAATCGCAAACTGCATTTTACAATATTGGTAAGATAAAATTCCTCAGGTGGCAGATCGACCAATTCATATAGATTTTTAAAAAATGCACCGCTGCTGTTAGGAGCAACTCTCAGGTTTTCATCCTCAAAAAGACTGGGATCATCCCCTATAAATAAAAGGTTAGAATTTCTATTTCCCCCTCCTAACAATACTTTACTGTCTTTTTCGCTTTTTTTAAAAACCTTACAGGTATTTATCTCAAAATTGAGTTCTTCCCATAAATTGTTAATTTTCATATTTTCCTCCTATCTTTTCATTTTTCTTAGTTATAACCTTCTTTCTTTGACGCATAACTGAAACTTAGAGTTATGAATATAACTCTGTAGTTGAACTTAGTCAGTTGCATGAGGTTGTTATGAAGTTACAATGTCAGCATTCCTGTAGACTAAGTTCTGACTTTTCTTTAGATTATAAAAATGAAGTTTATAGTCGTCCAACTTCAGCTGTACTGTTTCTACAACAACGATTGTGACTTACTTAGCTAAGACAATTGTAAACTTCTAGCACTTTTTGGTTACTTTTTTTTGCTACAGAGAAAAAGTGACTCGTATTAAAGGCGAAACCTTTAGAACCTTCTTTGGCACAAATTACACATATTTACACTAAAAAATATCTAAACCATAGCACACGGATCAAATTTGATCATAGCTCTGATTATTAAAACCAAAACCTTTACACTAAGCTCACAAAGGAAAAGCTAGAGAGCTCACTAAGAGATAATATTTTTCTTGGTTTAAAATCTGAAGTTTATAGTCGTTGAGCTTCAGCAGTACTTTTCCTACAATGACGATCGTGACTTACTCACTAAGACAATTTTCTCAAAAGTCTATGTTTACAGAGTAAACTACTAGTATTTTGGTGATGCCCCTTGCGGGTATAAACCTTCTTGACTTTCTTTCGTCTATTTCTTGTGTCAATCACATTTAAAATTAGATCTATTTACATCTAATTTTAATATTCGTGAATCGAAACAGACCCGTATTAAAGATGGAATCTTTAGAACCTTCTTTCTTTGACACTGACTAGAATCTGACTTTTTTGCCACCAATTTACACTAATCTATAGCACGCGGATCAAATCTGATAATAGCTCTGATTATCGCTGATATAATTTTTTTATCTTTTTTGTCACAAATTACACGAATTTATCATCATATCCTGCGATCATCAAAGTTTCTTCCGTGTATGTATTTATACATCCGTGTTCTATTCTTCTTATTTTTTTTAAAATTGTATCTCTTTGGTACCATTGGTGGTTATTTTTTAGATTTATATATAGGTGTAACGGTATTTTGCCTCACAATTTCAAGATCGATATTTATATCATTTTTTATCAGTTCAAATTCCACAGTATTATAAGCCAGATCATAGCAATTACTGTCATTACTCACATGAACCAAATAAACTTTTTCTAAGTCTTCATGATATAACTCAGTCAAAAATTTTGCAGTGTCCTCATTGCAGAGATGCCCATTTCGCCCCTTGACACGTGATTTTAGATCCCAAGGGTAATCACAATTCATAAGCATATTATAGTCGTAGTTACACTCAATAATGGCAATTTGAGAGCCTTTAAACTGCTCCCGCACAATATTGGTTATATGCCCTATGTCTGTAGCCAAGGTAAGTTTCTTTTCCATGTATTCCACGGAAAAGCCAATAGTTCTCTCTGCATCGTGCATAACATCAAATGGGGTTATTGATATATTATCTAAATAAAACTTCCCATCTATAAAATTTAGATTCGAAGGTTCTATTTTTCCTAATTTATGCTGACAGGCATTATAACTTTCCTTGGTTATATAGATAGGCAGCTTATATTTCCTGGAGATAATTCCAGCTCCTAAAACATGATCTCCGTGTTCGTGGGTTATGAGGAGTGCCTGAATATCATTGATATCTTCTCCTATAACTTCTAATTTTTCCTTTATTTTTTTACCGCTAAATCCAGCATCGATTAAAATTTTAACCTTATCTACCTCGACAAAAATAGAATTTCCAGAACTTCCGCTCCCTAGTATTGATACTTTCATAAATTTCCTTTCAAATTAAGTTATCTAATAATTTTTTTTACAATAGTGCTATCTTTTCAAATTGATGATTTTATATTCCCTATATTATATCATAAATTTGAAATAAAAAAAGGCGGCTTATAGCCGCCAAAAATCCATAAAGCTGTTTTTATAGATTATCTGTAATTTGAGATAGTGTTGGAGTTGAAAGATTCTTCTAGAGATAAAAAAGTTTTATCCAGGTCGCTGGTATTTATTTTTATAATCTTGTCATTCAGTTCGAATAAGACTGTGTATATATTATTAACTTTAGTAATACCACAGACGATAGAGATAGTGTCAAATTCAAATACCCATTTATTCTTCCTTGATGAAACTTTCATAAAAACTCCTCCTGGTTATCTTTATTTATATATAACCATTATAACTGCATGACCTTTATTTGTCAATAAAAATTATCTTTAAATTGAGATAGGGGTTCGAGGTAAAAAAAAGGGAGGAATTTTTTCCTCCCTAATTTTTTTAGTTAAATTCTGATTTAATAACTTCAAGCCATTCATAGATCCTGTCAGGAGTCATGTCATCTTGATTTTCTTCATCTAAAACTAATCCCATAAATTTACCTTCAACTATAGCTTCACATTCTTCAAAATGATATCCATCTGTAGAAGTTAATCCAATAACCTTACCGCCATTTTTAATGATAATCTTATATAAAACTTCTAAAGCTCCCACAAATGATTCTCCAAATGTAGTCTGGCTTCCTAAACCTACAAGAGCTAAAGTTTTGCCACTAAGATCAATTTTTTTAAAGTCCTCTATGACAGCTTCCCAGTGAGCTTCCAATTCACCAAATCCATAACTAGGTGTAACTAAGATTAAGTTTTCAAATTCTTTTATTTTCTCGATTCCATTGGCTACATCAAATATTTCAACGTCATCTCTTAGGTTGAAATCAAATTCATCAACTACACCAGTAGTTCTTCCACCGGTAGTTCCATAAAATAATCCTATTTTTTTCATCTATATCAACTCCTGTTTAATTTTTATTAGATCTTTAATTACTTCTCCGGCTATAATAAGCCCTGCTACTGAAGGAACAAAGGAGACACTCCCTACATTGACAGCTTTTTCCCTGGAACCATCTGGATTCTTAGGCTTTATGGCAATCTCTGTAGAAAAAACTGTTTTAACTTTTTTTATCCTTCTTTTTTTCAGCTCCTGTCTTATAGTACGAGCCAAAGGACAGACACTGGTTTTACTGATATCTGAAATTTGTATAGTTGTGGGGTCCAATTTATTTCCAAATCCCATAGAAGAGATTATAGGGATATTTCTATCTTTACTGATCTCAATTAAAGCTAATTTAGCAGAAACTGTATCTATGGCATCTACAATATAATCATATTTAATATGATCAAATAAAGTTTTTGCATTTTCAGGTGTAACCCTGAGGTTATGGATATTAACTACAGCATTAGGATTTATATCCAGGATACGATCTTTAAATAACTTTGTTTTTTCTTCTCCAACAGTGCTGTGTGTGGCTATAAGCTGTCTGTTTAAATTGGTGATATCCACAGTATCAAAATCAACCAAGGTTATAGTTCCGATACCTGCACGGCTTAATCCTTCTATGGTAAATCCACCGACACCACCTAATCCGAAGACGATTACCGAAGAATTTATTAATTTTTTTGTATTTTCCTCTCCAATTAGGAGAGACTGCCTACTAAATTGTTTCATTTCATATTACTCCTTTTAAAACCTTTTTTCAGTTAGATACAAAAATAAGGTATTTTGATTATAAACAATTATATAATATTTGATTTTTTTAATCAAGAATTTAAAAAATAAATAAATAAACAAAAAAACCACACTGAAAAGTATGGTTTTTTTTTAGTTTGGACTCACCATATTACAATAATTTAACTAGGGAAGAAAAATATTGTGGGAGTCCAAACAAGAAATAAGATTATTACTAGGGAAAGAATATTTATTTCTTAAGTCATTATATTAATTTTTTTTAATAATTGCAACTTAAATTTATTTATTTTATTTAAGAGGAAAAAATGACTCCTTTAGTTTACTGAGAAAAACAGTTAAAGCCAGCAGGTCTGCACACCCTCCGGGACTAATACCGTGTTTTTCATTGTGATAATTTAAATTATTAATTTCAGAAAGGTTATCTAAATTATTAAATCCTCCTAAACTTATTAAATTTTCAGAGTTTTTTTGTAAATTTAGGAGGGTCTCATAATCATGCCTATGAAGGATGGTAGTATCTTTACACCGGCTCATAATTCCTAAAAGCGCCTGGACTAAACGATTATTTTGTCCTAATTCCTTGGTAGAATCATAGAGGCCTAAGGCATAGTCGAAGACTATGGGGAATCCCATCTCAGCTTCTCCACGAACCCCGCTGATTCCATATTCTAAAAAAATTTTCTCCCCATGGGTAAGGTCAGTTTTAGTATTCAGGTTTTTCAGTTCACTCTCTACTATACCAGTGGTCATATCTTTTATCAGCTTAGAGATCTCGTTAAAATCTCCACCATCATATAAAATTTTGCTGCTGGCAGTGATCCCCAGACCTAAAACAAAGATCATCCCTTTGTGTGTGTTTACCCCCTTAGTTTTAATGTACATGGCTTTCTCAGCTTTTTCACCGATTTTCCTGGCATTGGAAAATATCTCATTAATAGGGTCGTTGGAATATCCAGCAGAAGCCATTTCTAAAAAATACCTGTTTAGGGCAGTGGTGCTGTCTATGAAGGTAAAATAATCCATATCTGTATGACTTCCAGAAGATACAGGGGAAACCAAACCAAAGGAAGGGAAACAAGAGACCTCATAGATCATAGCTTCAGTGGCGAATTCACCTAATTTAAATATTATGTCGTTATACATTTTTAACTCCTTGGGTGCAGCGTCACGCTGCTTTTTTATTTGTATCTGTCTGTGTGATCTGCAGTTAAATTTTTATAATCTGAAACCTTATTTTCTATATGTTTCAAAATTTCCTCTAAACTATGTTTTTTACTTCTTACACAGTTATGGGCCGGGCTGGAACAAATAAAGCACCTTCTGGGAGGAGATCCCAGGTCGGTACGGCTCAAAGTATGATTATTCAGGTCTAAGATATCGATATCTACCAGTCTTCCCAAGGGGTGGGTAGTTTCCATATCCACTGCACTCTTTTTTAACACAGCAGGAGAAGTATCAATACTTAAAAGGTAGACAATCCCTTCAAAGGAATCTATTTTTTTTATATTAATAGGGGAAATATAGGATAATATTGTCTCATACATTATTTCTATAATATATTTAGTTACTTCATTATTTTTATCTATTCCCGGGTAGTTAGCCCGGATTACAAGGAGGGGAAGGTTAAACTTTTTTATTAATTCCTCCTGTAAATAAGCGCGATTTTCTCTGGCATCTAAGATATCCATTGGGTTTATCATAATGATTAATGGGGAGTATTAGAATTTATAATTTTCTTAATTACTTCCTTACCCTCCTCCGATCTTAAATAATTTAGTGTTACTGCTGGAATGAAATCTGACAGATGTTCCAAGGCTTCTCTGCCCTCTTTTTTTATAAGGTTTCTCACTTTAGAAGCACTTATATAATTTTCAGGTGTAGAGATCCGTTTTCTGGGAATAATTTCTACCTCTACCCCATGATTTTCCAGGACATTCACCAATGACTCATTATAATTTCTTGTGACAGGACAATAGGGTTCCTCTCCCAGCATCCTTTTAGTTATATTAAACTGTTTACAAAAATATTCTGAAAAAACAGTAGCATCTAACTTTGTGTATGCACTTAAAACCTTAGTTTCTTCCCTCAGGAAATATGCAGGGAAGGTAGCGGAGGAGATGATATATTTCCCACCAGGAATAACTGTGACATTTTTTAGATCTGCCACTCCATCTTTTACCATGTGATATCTGTCTATAAATGGAAAAAGTGATTTATCTTCTTCAACTATAAATATGAGAACCTCCTCTGATTTTAAGCTTGCTTGCTCAATAAGATATCGATGTCCCAAGGTAAAAGGATTGCAATTCATAACCAGTGCTGTTTTAGGAGTGGTGGTGTCGATATTGTATAAATTTTTCATAGTAGCCAAACTTTTATGGATATCGTTAAATCCGTACTCTAATAAGGTAACCTCTTCAACACTGGCTATAACCTTATAACCGAATGATTTAAAAGTAGTTTCATAGGCAGGTTTTGTAAAGATAAAGGAATGAAAAATTCCCTCTTGAAATAGTCTGTCCTGGATAGCTTTGATGAGGAGGTTTGTAATACCTTCACCATGCAGTGAATTATCCACAGCAAATCCTTTTAAAACATCTTTAGCTTTTGAACAGGTAGCAATAATTTTATTGGAATCTCTGATAACAACGGTATAATCGATATCTTTTTCATAGTCTAATTGAAATGCAGCTAAAAATGATCTTACTTCATTGACCTCTTCTGCATTGGTCAGATGTAACTTTTCAACAATATAATTCATAATAAAAACCCCTTTTATTTTTATAATTAAATATACCATAGAAAAAAAAAAGTGTAAATAAAGTAATATTTGTACAAAAATAGAAATAAAAAACTTAAAAACTAATTAATTTATTTTAATATGTATGAAATTAATTTGCAAAAAAATTGAATAAAATATATATTTAAATAGTAAGAAAAAAATACAGGCGTAATAACTGATGATTGGACATGATTATTTAATTAATAATTTAACATAGAGGAGAATAGATGAAGGTAAAGCAGAATATGAAAATTTTTGTACTACTGACAATAGGAATATTTATCTACGGATACTTAGGATATTCATATTTGAGAGATAAGGAGTTACAGGCGATAAATTCAAATCTGTACAGGGCGGCAAAAAATATACCATATTATTTAGGAGATGAATATACGTTTGAAGGTATGGATGAAAATTCACATACCGATGAAGAAGCATTGGAAGCAACAAAAATTTTGAATGAGATGTCAAGGGCAAATAATGTTGACTATCTGTTTACCGTAATAGATGAAGGTGGGATGCCTACTTATACAGCAGTGGGAGGAGATGTTGAGGAATACATAGATAAGGTGAAAAATGGAGATCCGACAGAACTTTACTGGGTAAATTTTAAAGATTTAGAAGATGATTCCATAAAGGAAACTATAGATGTATTAAAAAATAAAAATATACATTATATAGACAGCACAGATAAAGGCGGAGGATTCAGGTCGATATATCTGGTGTTGAAATCTAAAGATGGAAGAAAATATATTGCTGGTGCAGATATAAAGATGGAAAATTTAAGTTTAAGAATTTTAGAAAAATTTACCTATATAATATTAAATGGTGTTTTAATAATACTGTTAGTTCTTTTATTGATTTCTACTACCAGAAGAATACTTAGCCAGAAAGAAAAAATTACCGAAGAACTCTATATAAAATCTAACTTTGACAACCTTACAGGAGTTTTGAAAAGAGAAAAGGGTATGGAAAAATTAAATGAACTGATAAATTATAATAATGCTTCTAAAATCAATCAGAATATATATTTTGGGCTATTTGATATAGTAGATCTATCCTATATCAACAATGAATTTGGGATGGAAATAGGAGATAAGGCAATAATTTCTTTGGTTTCTATATTGAGAGAAACGTTCAGAAGCGGGGACCAAATTATAAGGTTGAATGGAGATCAATTTTTAGTGGTTATAGAAGGTTCAGTTGACTCAGATGAAGTAATAAAATTAGAAAAAAGATTTTTAGAGAATTTAGATAAGTTTAATCAAACTAAGGAAAACGACTATAAGATCTTTATTTGTAAAATTTTTAAGGAGTATAAGAAAGATGTATCTGTAAAAACTACAATGAAGACTTTATTTGACCAGCTTGATTTTGAAAAAAAACACGGAGACGGGGCATTCTATCTATTGGGAAATGAGATAAAAAAAGGAATAGAGAATAAGGAGTTTAAAATTTACTACCAGCCTAAAGTAAATCTAAAAACTAAAAAGGTTGAATTTGAAGCCCTTATGAGGTGGAACCATCCTGAAAAAGGGAATATCTCCCCGGGGATATTTATACCAATAGCTGAAAAATCTTCACTGATTATAGATTTAACTTATTTTTTAATAGAGCAGGTAAAAAAAGATATAGTGAGGTTAAAAACTCCTGTGTCATTAAATATATCTCCCATTCACTTTAATAAAAAATATTTTTCAGAGGAGATAATAACTAAACACGGAACTTTAAAAGGAATCAATTTTGAACTAACGGAAGGTGCATTTATAGATGATGTCGATAAATGTATTGAAAAAATGGATAATTTAAAAAAAATAGGAATTAATTTTTCAATAGATGATTTCGGTACAGGGTATTCCTCCCTTTCTTATTTATCGAAACTGCCGGTAAGTACCTTAAAAATTGACCGTTCATTTGTAATAAACATGTTTGAGAGTCCTGAAAATATGAAGATCATAAAAACTATCATTGAGTTAGGGAAGAGTTTAGGTTTAGAAGTGATAGTGGAGGGGACAGAAACTATACAAGAGGTAAATATGTTAAAGGAGATGGGGGTAGAAATTTTTCAAGGATACTACTATGGAAAACCAGAAGAATTAGAAATCGTATTGAAAAAAATAGAGGAAAAAGAATATACTAAAAAAGTCTAAAATGAAAAAATGGGGGCTCCCCATTTTTTTATTGTAATAATTGATGTCTCGCGCTTACAAAGCCCGTAATAATATTAAGATGTTATTCTACGGTTTTTAATGCGTGCACCACGGCGAAAGTTTAGTTAATAACTGGATATGTAAAAAATTAAAATTAGGAGGAAATTTCAATTGAAAAAACATAAATCTATAAAAATAAAGGGTTTTACATGGGCTTTTAGCATAATACTTTTTATAGGAACGATACTCATCGGATATTCGTATAAACATAGCAGAGATTTAGAATTTGAAGGAGGAGTATTCAAATTAGAGAATAATGCAGAGATAAATAAGTTAAAGATTGAACAAAGAATTTATCAAGATATAAAAGTAAATCAGGAGTTTTCTAATATATTGATGTCGATCAGAGATAATGATGAGATTTACAATAAAAGAGAAGTATTTGAAAAAATTATAGGACAGAGTATACTTAAACAACCTAATATAATTGGTTATAATATTGTAATGGAGCTAGACGCATTTGACGGAAGAGATTCAGATTATATCAACAATGACAAGTATGCTGAAAATGGCCAGTATATTTCATACCTTGTAAAAGAAGCAGGAAAAGTTAATATCAGTAATATCAATAATATTCTGAATTATGATTTTTATTTAGAAGCAAAAAAAGCAGGGGTGACAATTATCTCACAACCGTATAAATTTATTGAAAATGGTGAAGAAAAATTAGTGTTTACCATAGCGGAGCCACTATATGAAAAAAATAAATTTCTAGGAGTTGCAGGGATAGATATTTCAATGGAATATTTTGAAAAGTTGATATCTCAACTGGTTAACACCGGTGAAAATGTAGCCTTAGTGGATGATATGGGGAAGGTTGTTTTTAATAATTTTAATTCCGGTTTAAATGACAATAATGTTTCTAAAATCGGGATAGAAGTGAGTTCCATCATTGACGAATTAAAAGGAAAAAGTTTAATTTCCAGGAAAAACGAAGACAGATATGAGGTGGTTTCAAAGATAGAAATACCCCAGGTGGACGTCAATTGGTATATATATATATTTACGGATTTAAAAACACTGACAAATAAAACTATGGAAACAACATATAGAAGTATCGGAGCAGGGATAATAATATTAATCGTAACATTGATGTTGTTATGGATTGCAATAAGTAAAATTACTACTCCCATCATTGATTTTGTTGAAAAGATGAAAAATTTTGATTTTAATAAATTAGATGTAAAATTGGATATTGCAGATAATTCATCCAGTGAATTCGTTGAACTATCCAAAGGATATGGCTCGCTTATCCATAAGTTGAAAGAGAATTTAGATGAAAGAAAACGAAAAAATTGGATTCAAAAAGGACAAATGGATATCAATGATATTTCTCAGACAAATCAGGATCTGCAAAATTTACTTGGACAGTTAATTTCATTTATCACTAAAAAGATTGACGGGCAGGTCGGGGTAGTATACCTACTGAATGAGGAATCTGATGAAAAACAATATGAATTGGCTGCAAGTTATGCATTTAAAAGAAGAAAAGGGCTGCCAAATATTTTTAAATTTGGTGAAGGCCTGGTCGGGCAGGCAGCTTTAGAAAAAGAAATAATAGTAGTTTCAGATATTCCAAAAGATTATATATCGATAAATTCCGGGGTAGGGAGCAGTGCACCTGCTAATATTGTAGTTATACCATGTAATTATCAGGGTAAAGTTGTAGCTGTATTGGAAATAGCTTCAACATCGGAGTTTTCGGATGCTGCAATTGAATTTTTAGAATTAGCTAAAATAAATATAGGGATTGCCATTAATAATATTTTAAACTTTGAAACTGTAGAAAAATTATTGGCTGCTGCAAATGAGTATGCTGAAAAACTACAGATACAGCAGGAAGAACTAAGGGTTACAAATGAAGAGCTGGAGACACAATCAGTTGTATTAAAAGATTCCCAGGCGGAGTTAGAAAGTCAGCAGGAAGAATTAAGGGTCATAAATGAAGAGTTAGAAGAAAATACAGAGATGCTTGAGATACAAAAAAAAGAGCTGGAAAATAAAAATAATGAGCTTAATACCAGTCAGAAAGAGTTAGAAAGAAAAGCTAAAGATTTAGTTTTATCAAATAAATATAAATCTGAATTTCTTGCAAATATGAGCCATGAACTCAGAACACCTTTAAACAGCATATTGATACTTTCAGAATTATTAGGTGAAAAAAATTCAAATTTAACTGAAAAACAAAGGAAGTTTGCAAAAACTATTAACACCTCAGGGAGTGATTTACTAAAACTAATCAACGATATTTTAGATTTATCCAAGGTTGAAGCCGGGAAAATGGAAGTCAATATTTCAAGGATGAATATTAAAGACTTTAAAAGTGAAATATTAGGGATGTTTGAACAAATATCAATTAAGAAGAACCTTCAATTTTCAGTTGATATTTCAGATAGATTGCCTGAAAATATAATGACCGATGAAGTTAAAGTTAAACAAATTGTTAAAAATTTAATGTCCAATGCTTTCAAATTTACAAAAAAAGGAAGTGTTCAATTAAATATTAAAGAAGATGATAATAAAATTAAATTTGAAATAAATGACACTGGAATCGGAATTTCAGATGACAAGATTAAAACAATTTTTGATGCTTTCCAGCAAGAAGATGGTACTATAAGCAGAGAATTTGGCGGAACAGGACTGGGGCTTTCAATTTCCAAGGAATACACTGAATTATTAGGCGGGACATTAGAGGCTGAAAGCACTAAAGACCTTGGAAGTAAATTTATTTTAACTTTACCTGTGACATACGATACTTTTCATTTTGAAAAAGAAAAAACAAATATTGTAAAAAAAGTATCCGATGAATTAATAGAAGAAATAAATAAAGAGGAAGGGGAAAAACTATTTAAAAAACCTTTTGAAGTTCCCTATGTACTGGATGACAGGCATGATATTAATGACAATGACAGAGTACTGCTCATTATTGATGATGATCCAAATTTTGCAAAGGTTATAATGGATATCAGCAGAGCAAAAAAATTTAAAGTGATTGTTGCTGAAACTGGAGAAATAGGGTTATATCTTGCTGACTATTATATGCCCACAGGAATCATTTTAGATATAGGACTGCCGAAAATTGACGGGTTAGAAGTGCTGGAAAGATTAAAGAACAATAAAAGAACAAAGGATATTCCTGTCAATATTATCAGTGGCGGAGATTATGAAAAAAGTATGTTTGAAAAAGATGTAGAATTTTTAAAAAAACCTGTAAGTAAAGTTCAAATTGAAAATATATTAAAGAATGCTGAATTAAGCGGGTATAAAATCGATAAAATATTAGTGGTTGAAGATGATAAGATACAGAATGATGCACTGACCGAACTGATAAAAAATGACTATAAAGATATTGAAATTTTTTCTAGCAGATCGGGGGAAAATGCATTAGAAATTCTAACTGAAAATAATATAGATCTATTGATATTGGATTTAGGATTATTAGATTATAATGATTTTGAATTTATAGAAAGACTGAAAGAAGATAGTAATTTTTCAAATATTCCAATAATAGTTTATACAGGTAAAGAAATTTGTATGGATGAAGAAAAAGAATTAAGAAATAAAGTTGAAAATATTATTATTAAGGGGGATAAATCAAGTCAGAGATTATTGGATGAGATCAAACTATTTGTTCATAATGTAAAAGAACATAAGAATGTTGTCACAAGTAATGATGACGAAATATTTAAAGATAAAACAATATTAGTCGTAGATGATGATATGCGGAATGTATTCGCGTTATCTAGTATTTTAGAGATGAACGGGATTGATGTAGAAGTTGCAAATGACGGGGTTGAAGCACTAAAAAAACTAAAGGATATGAAAAAACCTGATTTGGTTTTAATGGATATTATGATGCCTCTTATGGACGGATATGAGGCTATTAGAGAGATAAGGAAGATGGATAAATTTAAAAATTTATCTATTATTGCTTTGACAGCAAAAGCTATGAAAGGTGACAGAGATGCCTGCCTTGAAGCTGGAGCCAACGAGTATCTTTCTAAGCCAATTGATAAAAATAAATTATTGTCGTTACTCAGGGTTTGGTTGTAAATTATGAATGAAAAAGAATTATTGGAAATAGAGAATATAGAATTAAAATTATTAATTGAAGCGATTTATTTAAGGTATGGTTATGATTTTAAAAATTATACAAAAAGTCATTTAAAAAGAAGAATTTTAAGAAGAGTTAAATTAAATGATTTAAAAAATATAACGGAGTTAACGGAAAAGATGCTTTATGATAGAGTTGTACTGGAACAGATATTATTAGATCTATCTATAAATGTAACAGAGATGTTCAGGTTCCCTGAATTTTTTAAAGATTTACGGGAAGAAGTGATCCCCCTTTTAAAGACATATCCATCCATAAATATATGGCATGCCGGCTGTTCTACCGGTGAAGAAGTGATTTCTATGGCAATTTTATTAAAAGAAGAAGGATTGTTAAATAGGGTAAATATATATGCAACAGATATCAATAAACAGGTGTTAGATATTGCAAAAGAAGGGATATATCCTATAGAAGAGGTAAAAAAATGGACAAAAAACTATCAAAAAGCAGGGGGGGGAAAATCTTTTTCGGACTATTATGTTGCAAAATATGACCATGCTATATTTGATCAAAATCTATTAAAAAATGTAACGTTTTTAGAACATAACCTGGTAATAGATAAAATTTTTATTGATGCTAATTTAATTATCTGCAGGAATGTATTGATATATTTTAATAAGGAATTACAAAATCAAGTTCTGGAGTTGTTTGAAGAAAGTCTGATACCAGGAGGGATAATTGGTATCGGATCTAAAGAAAACTTAAGATTTACCAGTGTCAATGAAAAATTTGAAAGTATTGCTACTGCAAAAATTTACAAAAAGAAGATAGGGTGTTAATATGAAATATAAAGCTATCGTAATAGGAACTTCTGCAGGGGGGATAGAAGCTCTGAAAATTGTATTGAAAGATTTAGAGCCGACTATTGAATTACCTATAATTATTGTGATCCATATTAAAGAAAGGACAGATGGATTTTCAAAGATATATGAAAATTTAAATAAATTGACGATTAAAGAAGCGGAGGATAAAGAAGAGATAAAAAATGGTGTTATTTATTTTGCACCTTCAAATTATCACTTGTCCATTGAAGATGATTATACATTTTCTTTATCGGTGGAAGAAAAAGTTAATTATTCAAGGCCATCTATCGATATACTTTTTAAATCTGCTGCAGAGGTATATACGGATAATCTGCTGGGAATAATCCTGACAGGAGCTAATTCAGATGGTGCTTTAGGAATTGAAAAGATCAATAAATTAGGTGGCAAATGTATTGTACAAGATTCTGAAGAAGCTTATTTTGATACCATGCCACGAGCAGCACTAAAATATGTTTCAACATGTGATGTTATGAGTTTAGATTCGATTAATAGATACATAAAAAAAATAGGGGGAAACAACTGTGAGTAACTATAGCACTAATATACTTATTGTAGATGATACTAAGGCAAACTTAATTTCATTGGAAGCGATCCTGGAAGGTGAAAATTTAAAGATATTGTCTGCTTCTAATGGAAATGATGCTCTGAAAATATTATTAAAACAGAAAGTTGATATTGTTCTTTTGGATGTTCAAATGCCCGGGATGAACGGTTTTGAGGTTGCTGAATTGATGAGAGCTAACAATAAGACAAAGGATATTCCGATTATTTTTATTACAGCCATCAATAAAGAAGAGGAATATATTTTTAAGGGCTATGAATTAGGAGCAGTTGATTATCTGTATAAACCAATAAGCAATGAAATTTTGAAAAGTAAGGTAAAGGTATTTGTCAAACTCAACGAACAGACAAAAATAATCGAAGAAAAAACAAGAGCACTGGAAGAAAAAATAACTCAATTGGAAATGGTAGAAAAAAAACTTAATCACCTTATAAGAATTGATGAATTAACCGGAGTTTTTAACAGGAGAGCCTTTGAGGAAATATTTAAATTAGAATGGGCAAGGACCATTAGAAGCAATGGTTTTTTCTCAGCATTAATGATTGATATAGACAATTTTAAAAATTTTAATGATACATATGGTCACCTTAAAGGAGATGAATGTTTAAAAGATGTTGCAAAAATCATCGAAAAGACTTTGAGAAGAATAACGGACCAGGTTGCACGATTAGGCGGGGAAGAATTTATAGTATTGCTGCCGGAAACTGATTCAGATGGAGCAAAATTAATTGCAGAGGAAATAAGAAAAAATGTAGAAAATTTAAAAATAGTTAATGAGGGAGTAGATACCTCGAAATTTGTAACTGTCAGTATAGGCATTTCAAGTGTTGCTCCTACAAGAGATATTGAAAAAAAAGAATTTATAGATTGTGCTGATAAAGGGTTATATATTGCCAAAAAGAATGGTAAAAATAGAAGTTATGTATACTAAAAAATTATGAATTCTGCTGAAAAACCATATAATATCAGTTGTTTTAATTTGGCAGAATAAGTTAATGTGTCTATCTGGATCTATTGAATTAAAAAATTCTTGTAGAAAAGCATAAAAAATGATAAAATGATTATTGCTTAAAGAAAAAATGTAAGTTTAGGAGAAAAAATGAAAAGTAAAGTATTCGATTTAAACTATATAGGTTTAGATAATCTCATCTTAAAATATGAGATAGATGCTTGCAACTTTGAAAACATAAAATCTAATCTAAGTGTATACTAATATAGATGTATATACTTAGATTTTTTTAATTTTTAGGAGGTATAAAATGAAATACGATATTATATTTGTTGGTGGGGGACAAGCTAGTGTTTTTGGAGCATATGAAGCTATCAATAAAAATCCAAACCTTAAGATAATGGTGATTGATAAGGGCCAAATGTTGGATAAAAGAATATGTCCTAAAGAAAAGCTAGGTAAATGTGTAAAATGTCCTACTTGTGCTATCATCTATGGTGTAAGTGGAGCAGGAGCTTATTCGGATTCTAAATTCAATATGGACTATAGAGTAGGAGGAGATGTACATACTATAACAAGTAAAAGTTTAGTCAATGAGACTATCCAGTATGTTTCAGATATCTACAAGAATTTTGGATTTGACGATGAACCTACAGGATTAGTTTATAACGAAGAGATGGAATTAATAAAGAGAAGATGTATTGAAAATGATATTCAATTAGTAGATACTCCTACTATGCATTTAGGAACTGATGGTTCTAGGGAACTGTATTCTAAATTAATAGACACTCTCTTAAAGAAGGGAGTAGAATTTAGCTCGAATTCAGATTTCAAAGATTTAATCATTGAAGATGGGAAGGTAAAAGGTGCAGTTATTGAGACTAAAGAAGGGAAAAAAACTTTCTATAGTGATAACATAATAACAGCTTTAGGTAGAAGCGGGGCTAAACAAATGATGAAAATGTGCCAGACCCACGGGATAGGTTATAGTGCTGGATCGGTAGATATCGGTGTAAGGGTAGAAATTCCCGATGTAGTTATGAAAACTATCAATAAAAACTTCTATGAAGCAAAGATGGTATTTTATACAAAAAAATATAATGATAAGATGAGAACTTTCTGCAGTAATCCCAGTGGATTTATAGCTGTAGAAAAACACAGTGACAATATTATGTTAGCCAATGGTCATGCATATAAGAATAAAAAATCAACCAATACAAATTTAGCACTGCTATGTACTAAATCATTTACAGAGCCATTTAACCAGCCCTTTGAATATGCGGCTTCTATTGCTAAGATGTCAACGATGCTAACAGGCGGGAAAGTGTTATGCCAGTCATATGGAGACCTGAAAGCAGGGAGAAGATCTACAGAGGAAAGAATGTCCAGACTGAATATAGAGCCAACAACAGATGACTATGTAGCAGGAGATATTTCACTGGCTTGTCCAAAGAGGATTTTGGATAACATCATGGAATTTATAGAGGTACATGATAAGGTGACTCCTGGATTCGCATCCAACGATCTATTGTTATATTTTCCAGAGATCAAGTTTAGAAGCACAAGGATGACTATAGATTCAAATATGGAAACTACTGTAAAAGGTCTTTATTCAGCAGGAGACAGCTCAGGTTATGGAAGCGGATTAAATATCGCAGCAGTAATGGGAATATTAGCAGTAAGAGATATTTTAAAAAAAATAAAATAAAAACATCCCCCTCCTGCAATCTAGAGAAATCTGGTTTTGTAGGAGGATTTTTTAAATGATTTGCAATAAGATATGGTATAATATTACTATGGAACTAAGGACAGAGGAGGTATGGTTTATGAATTCAAAAGAAGCTGATAGAGCAGTCAGACGAGTAAAAGCAACTATGGAAATAGAGGGATTTGAATTATCAAAAAGAGATTTGATAACCCTTAAAGAAGTGGCTATGGGAAAATTAAGTAGTGATCTTTTAATCAAAGAATACAAGGAAAGAGTCTCTAATCTAACGGGTAATGCCACTTATGAATACTAAAGATTACACAACTGTCGATAAAATTTATTGTTATGAAAATACTGATATACTAAAAAATAAATTGGGCCTAAAAAATAAATTGGGCCTAAAAAATAAAGAAGAATTAGAAAAAGCTGAGCGTTATATAACTAAACTAAGACAAATGGATTTGGAAAAAATTCCTATAGATGGAAATTTTGATTTAAGACATTTGAAAAAAATTCATAAAAAATTATTTCATGATATTTATTATTTTGCTGGAGAGTCGAGGGAAGTTGAGATTTCTAAGAAGGGAAGCCAATTTTGTTATATCCGGTTTTTAGAAAGTCAAGGTAATGAAATTTTGAATAAAATAGCCTCCGAAGATTACTATAAAAATTTAACAAAAGAAGAATTTATAGAAAAGATTGCTATATTGACAGGAGATTTAATTCATCTTCATCCTTTTCGAGAAGGAAACGGAAGAACCATAAGAGAGTTTATAAGAGAATTATGTTTGCTAGCAGGCTATGAAATAGATTATTCTAAATCGCTAACTTCAGAAAGATTAGATGCAGAGATATTAGCATATAATTGTAATTATAAAAAATTAATATCATTGTTGGATATAGAAATTGAAAAAATATAAAAGATCTCCCGCAAAACTAGAATTTTCTAGGTTGTAGAAGATCTTTTTTATATTGGGGTAATTTAACAATGATTATTATCAAGGTTTTTGGGAAACCGCAGTTAAAATGTGATAAAATAATAATAGAAAAGAGGACACTTCTTCGTTCTGAAGCATTTAAAAATCTTTGAACATATTTAAAATTATTAATTGAATATAAATAATTTTAATAATCATGAATCGAAAATTCTAAAGGTTTCGCCTTTAATACGAGTTCATTTCGTTTTGGTGAGTCATATTTAAATTTCTTTATTGAGCATAAATAAATTTGATACCCATGAATCGAAACGAAAAAGTAACCGCAAGGGTCATCACCAAAATATCTAGAGCTTATTTCATAAGCTAAGAATTTTTAGAAAAAGAATTGAATTCAAAAGATCAGTCAGATTTTAGTCAGCGTCAGGCTTTTAAATAAATATCGAAAAATGGGAGGAAAGTATGAAAAATAAGTTTGTGCATCTACACCTACATACAGAATACAGCCTCCTAGACGGAGTAGGGAAGATAGATGAGTATTTAGATCGTGCACTGGAACTAAAGATGGATGCTGTGGCAATCACAGATCATGGAAATATGTTTGGTGCCATAGAATTTTATAAAAAGGCCAGGAAAAGGGGGATAAAGCCAATCCTGGGAATGGAAGCATATATAAGCCTGGGTTCCATGGAGGACAAGGAAAAAACAACCTATCATCTGGTACTTTTAGCTAAAAATGAAACAGGCTATAAAAACCTCATGAAACTATCCTCCATAGGATATTTGGAAGGGTTTTACTACAAGCCCAGGATAGACAAAACTACATTAAAAAAATACAGTGAGGGACTCATAGGATTATCAGCCTGTATGCAGGGAGAGATAGCCCGTGGAATCAGAGAAGAGAAAACCGCTGCAGAATTAAAAAGTATTATAGACTCCTACATAGATATCTTTGGAAGGGAAGATTTTTATATAGAGCTGCAGGACAACGGGATTCCCGAGCAGTATCCGATTAACGATAAATTATATAAGCTGGCAAGGGAACATGATCTTCAGGTAGCGGGAACAAACGATGTTCACTATGCCTACTATGGGCAGCATGGGTTACAGGATGTGCTGATCTGCATACAGACAGGAAGCAGGATAGATGATGAGAAGAGGATGAGGATCAATACAACTGAACTGTTTATGAAAAGCAGAGATCAGCTTGTAGAAAAACTGGGCAGATACTCCGATGCCCTGGAAAATACAGTAAAGATAGCAGAAAAATGCAACTTAGAGATAGAATTCGGCAAATTTAAATTTCCTGAATATGAAGTCGGGAAAGAATTTAAAGGTGTACATGAGTATCTGAGAAAATTGGTCTATGATGGGCTGGATAAAAGATACCCAAATGGGGTAGAGGAAAAGGCAGTAGAGAGAGTAGAGTATGAACTGGGGATCATAAATAAGATGGGGTATGAGGAGTACTTTGTTGTGGTCTGGGATTTTATAGACTATGCCAAAAGACAAAAGATACCCATAGGTCCTGGAAGGGGATCTGCTGCAGGAAGTATGGTTGCTTATACTCTGGGGATAACAGAGTTAGATCCCATAAAGTATAACCTTATATTTGAAAGATTTCTCAATCCTGAACGGATATCTATGCCCGATATAGATATAGATATATGCCAGGAAAGACGGCATGAACTCATAGAATATGTAGGAAGGAAATATGGCAGAGACAGGGTGGCTCAGATAATTACCTTTGGAACTATGAAGGCTAGAGCTGCCATAAGGGATGTAGGAAGAGCCTTAAATATTCCCCTATATAAGGTGGATAAATTAGCTAAATTAATCCCCCAATTTTACACAATAGACCAGGCTATCCGTGATATAGGTGAGTTTAAAAAAGCCTATGATACAGATATGGAATCTAAAAAAATAATAGATATATCCAGAGGGCTGGAAAATAAGGTGAGACATGCTTCTGTCCATGCAGCAGGGGTAGTAATAACCAAAAACCCCCTAACCGATGATGTGCCATTATATTCCGATTCCAAGGGAGAGCAGGTATGCACCCAATATCAGATGAAGGAATTAGAGGATTTGGGACTGCTAAAAATGGATTTTCTGGGATTACGAAATCTAACGATCCTCCAAAGAACCATGGATTATATAGAGGACGGAGTAGGGGTGAAGATAGAACTCAGTGATATCCCACTGGATGCTCCACTGGTATACGATGCCCTTCAGAGGGGAGATACCCTGGGGATATTTCAACTGGAATCCAGAGGGGTAAGGAAGTTATTAAAAAAATTACATCCCAATAATTTTGATGATGTAATTGCAGTTTTGGCTCTATACCGGCCGGGACCTCTGGGATCGGGCATGGTAGACGATTATATAGGTGTGAAAAATGGATTGAAGGATGCTAAATACCCCCATGAAAGTTTGGAAGAGGTATTGAAAGAAACCTATGGGGTAATACTGTACCAGGAGCAGGTTATGAAGATAGCTTCTATCATGGCAAATTATTCTCTGGGGGAGGCTGATCTCCTTCGTCGTGCCATGGGAAAGAAAATAGCGGAACTTATGGAGGAGAACAGGTTAATCTTCATCGAAAGATCGGTAAAAAATGGCTATGAAAAAAAGATAGCAGAGGATGTATTCTATCTTATAGATAAATTTGCCGGCTATGGATTTAACAAGTCTCATTCGGCCGCCTACGGGCTTATAGCTTATTGGACGACATACTTTAAGGAGTATTATCCAAAGTATTACTATGCAGCTCTCATGACCTCTGAACGTGGTAATAACGACAAGCTGGCAATATATATAGATGATGCCAAGAGCCATGGGATAGATGTGGGCTTACCTGATATAAATAAAGTTAATAATAAATTTATAGTGGATGGAGACCAAATTAGGTTTGGTATGTCTGCCATAAAGAATTTAGGAGAAGGAATAATAGATAAACTCAGTAAAGACATAGAGGAGTTTGGTATATATAAAACCTTTGAGGAGTTTGTTATTCGGACCAAGAAGATAGGGATGAATAAAAAAGCCTTGGAAGCTCTGGTATTATCGGGAACGTTGGATAGTCTGCCGGGAAACAGAAGGGAAAAATACAGCTGTATAGAAAAATCCCTGGTTTATGCAGCCCGTGTAGCCAAGGAAGATGAGATTCAGCAGATGAACCTATTCGGGGAAGCCCGGGCCACCATAGAGAGTTTTACCATGGGAAGTATGGAGGAATATAAGATAGAAAATATCTTAAAAGGTGAAAAAGAGTACCTTGGATTTTACTTTACGGGGCATCCCCTGGACAGATACAATGAACTGTTAAATGTCTATGAACTGGATAAATTGGTGGAATTAAAAGCTGACAGACCCCATCATGTTAGGACCTGTGGAATAATTATCGGGATAAAAAAGATAATAACTAAAAAAAATAAACAGATGATGGCTGTATTTACCCTGGAGGATCACTTTGGAACTATCAGCTGCACTGTCTTTCCCAATGAATTTCAAAGGTTATCCAACTATCTGGTAGAAGGAAATGCTGTGTATTTAGAAGGCAGCGTACAACTGGACTTTTTTGGTGGGAATGAAGAGAAAAAGATTGTTGTTAGAGACCTAAAATATTTAGAAGATATAGTGGAGGTTCCTGGTTTTAAGGTTTATATATTAGTAGATGAAGAAAACAAGATAAAACTGCCAAAATTAAAGCAGACACTGTTGAATCACAGGGGAAAACATAAGGTCTATATTGCACTTCGGGAAAAGGGTGGAAACAGAGTGGTTGAGCTGGGAGAAAAATATAAAGTGGAACCCGGTGGAGAGTTTATCCACCAGGTAGGAGAACTCCTGGGAATAGATAAAATGAAGATTAAATAACAGGTGTATTTTATTTCTTGAAAGAACATATTATATATGTTAAAATTTAGAGCGACTAAAAGAGATTATGGGGAGGCAAGATGAAAAACGACATGAATACTATCAATGAGATAATAAAAGTTATAGGTGAGTCACAACTTACAGAGATATCTATAGAGGAAAAAGAATTTAAACTTTTTATAAAAAAACCGAAACTAGTATTGGGTGAGAGCATAGAAGAGGTAGAAGAAATAGAAGAAATGGCAGAAGAGGTAGCTGTAGAAGATATAAAGGAGATTATATCTGAAACTGTAGGGAGATTTTACTATATAGATAAAGATGAAAATCCTATGATAACAGTGGGGATGACCGTAAAAAAAGGTCAAAAGGTTGGTTATGTAGAAGCAATAGGTCTTAAAACCGATATAAAAAGTGAATTTGATGGTGAAATAAAAGAAATTTTAGTAAAAAATGGAGAAGTTGCCGAATACGGAAAAGTATTGGTTAAAATAGGAGAATAATTAGGAGGAAAAAAGATGTTTAAGAAGATATTAATCGCTAACCGTGGAGAGATAGCAGTTAGAATAATTAGAGCAGCAAAGGAATTGGGGATAAAGACAGTTGCTGTGTATTCTGCTGCAGATAAAGAAAGTTTACATGTGATGTTAGCAGATGAATCTATATGTATAGGGCCTGCAATGAGTACCGAGTCATATTTGAAGATACCAAATATAATCGCAGCAGCAGAGGCTACAGGGGCAGAAGCTATTCACCCGGGATATGGATTCTTAGCTGAAAATGCTGAATTTGCAAAGATATGCAAAAAACACGGAATAGTATTTATAGGGCCCAGCCCGGACTGTATCAACAATATGGGAGATAAAGCTACGGCTCGTGCCACAGCTGTAGAAAATGGAGTACCACTTACCAATGGAACTGGAATAATCCATAAGATGGAAGATGCCAGAAAAATAGTTCATGAGAAGATAGGTTACCCGGTAATGATAAAAGCCACTGCTGGTGGCGGTGGAAAAGGAATGAGGATAGCTAGGAATGATGAAGAGTTTGCAGTAAATTTTGGAGCAGCTCAAAATGAAGCCGATGCAGCATTTGGAAATCCGGATTGTTATGTGGAAAAATATGTAGAAAACCCAAGACATATAGAGATTCAGATTGTAGGAGATAAATTTGGAAATGTAGTTCATTTAGGAGAGAGAGACTGCTCTATCCAAAGAAGACATCAAAAATTAGTTGAGGAAGCACCATCTGCTACCCTGCCGGAAGATGTAAGGGTGAAGATGGGAGAAGCAGCTGTAAAATTAGCTAAAGCTATAAACTATGATTCTGTTGGAACTTTGGAATTCTTAGTAGATGTAAACAATGACTTCTTCTTTATGGAGATGAATACAAGGGTACAGGTCGAGCATACTGTTACTGAATCTATTACAGGTTTCGATATAATTAAAGCTCAAATAATCGTAGCATCAGGGCATGAACTGCCTATAAAACAATCGGATATAGAACTTCACGGACATGCTATAGAGTGTAGAATAAATGCAGAGGACCCAGAAAATGGATTTATGCCTTCAGCAGGAACATTGGAGAGATATATTGTTCCAGGTGGAATAGGAGTCAGAGTAGATTCTCATTCATACCAGGGGTACAGCATACCGCCATACTATGATTCTATGATTGGAAAATTAATAGTTCATGGGGTTGATAGAGAGGAAGCTATCATCAGAATGAAGAGAGCATTGGAAGAATATAAGATAGAAGGAGTAGAAACTACTATT
This sequence comes from Psychrilyobacter piezotolerans, assembly GCF_003391055.1. NCBI lineage: Bacteria > Fusobacteriati > Fusobacteriota > Fusobacteriia > Fusobacteriales > Fusobacteriaceae > Psychrilyobacter > Psychrilyobacter piezotolerans. Next base: position 53,929 of record NZ_QUAJ01000001.1, on the reverse strand, counting down.
AAATTCCATGAGAAAGTATTAGAGAATGAGGAGTTTAGAAGTGGAAACTATTCAACTAACTTTATAGAGAAAAATTTTCCTGAATATTTAAAGGGATAAATTAAAAAGGAGGGGATGAACCTCCTTTTTCCTTAAAATAATAAAATTTAAATATTAATAAAAAAAATAGGAAATGATAAAAAAAATGATATACTATAAGTGTAAGTATAAGTATTTATAAGTGTAAGATAATTTTGGAGGTGGACAGATGTCTGAATTAGGAAACATTAAAATAGCTGATGACGTAGTAAAGGTAATTGCAGCCAAGGCAACATTGGAAGTGGATGGAATCTACAAGATGACAAGTGGAGTAACTGATGAAGTAAATAAGATCTTGGGTATCAATAAGATGACCAAAGGGGTAAAGGTAGAAGTAGGAGAAAAAGAGTGCAGTGTAGATGTACATATAGTTGTAGAATACGGGTTCCCAATTCCGATAATAGCTACCAGTGTACAGGAAAATATAATTAAAAATATTACGGAATTGACTGGTCTTAAAGTGGTAGAAGTAAATGTCTATATTCAAGATGTTAAGGTGAAAGAAGCTTTAAAAGAAGAAGTAATATTAGATTAGAGGCGTTATACGCCTCTTATATTTTTAAGGTTTAAATTTGGGGGAATGGATATGTTTATGAAATTTATTTTTGGAATAGCCTGGATAGGGATCTTCATCTTAGCTATACTTGGGATATATATAGGGATGTTTCCGGCATACTTAGAGGTATTGGATTTTAAAAGCCTGATAACCAGAGGTGCTGTAGCAGGAGTGTCTCTAGTCTATCTATTATTATTTATAGAGAAATTAATTACTCTTTTTGAAAGACCAAAAGAATTAAGGATGAAAACTCCTAACGGGATGTTAAAGATATCTTCAAATTCCGTAAATAATATAGTAAAAGAAGTGGTAGGAGAGCATCCAAAAGTTAGAAATTTAAAAGTAAAAAATAAAACTAATGGAAAAAAATTGAAAATTTTTGTATCTATTGATATAATGTCTAGTCAGTCCCTTTCGGATGACCTTAATTTAATCCAACAAGATATCAAAGATAGGATTGAAAGTTATTTAGATTTGAGTATTACAGAAATTGAGCTTAGAGTGACTAAGTTAATTAAAGATAAATCTAGTAATGGAAGAGGTGATTAGTTATGTTAGAGGATTTGATAGAAAGATTTGCAATAAATAGTAAGAAATACATAGGTGGACTGATGGGATTTGCTTTTGGTTATATCTTTATAACGCACGGTATACTACCTATGATAGTAGTTATGTTGACAACTTTATTAGGGGCTATCTTTGGAGATAAGGAAAATATTAAAAAGCTAAAAAAAATATTGATTAATAGATTAAAAGAAGAATAGGAAGGGAAAATTATGAGTAGAAAGATCGCAAGAGAAGAGTTATTCAAGCTTTTATTTGAAGCTGACATGAACAAAGTAACACCATTACAAAGACTGGAAGAATTTTTAGAAGATGGAAACAGAAGGGTAGAGATATCGGAAGATGAAGAGGTTTCTAATAACGTTGAAGAACTTACTTTGACTAAAACAGAAGTGGAATTCATTAAAGAATTTGCAGCAGGAATAGACAGACACTACGGTACTATAAACCAGGAGATCGCTGAAAAGATGGATGAATGGTCATTGGAAACTATAGGAAGTGTAGAAAGATCATTACTTAGATTTGGTGTATATGAATTGATGTACGAAGAGACTGGTTTTGAAATTGTATTGAATGAAATTATTGAATTGGCTAAAATTTATGGGGATGCAACATCACATGAATTTGTAAATGGGGTATTGGCTAAGTTCGTGAAAAAGTAACATAGACTCTTCCTTTTTATGGTTTCTCGTGATCAAGAGAAACTGAGGTGCAGGATATGTTAGTATTCTTTTCGATGTGAATCGAGAAAAAATAAGAATAAAAGAGTTATAATAAAAGCAGAAATTAGATCCTTCTAATTTCTGCTTTTGTTTTGTTATTGATTACTTAGCCTTTTAATTAATTTGATATTTTCTTCTAAATTTTTAACCTTTGTGGTGCTGACCAAGATAGATCTTAGAGATTCCTGTTTCATCACATACTCAAAAGCACTCTCTATTAGAGGTTTATCAGGGGACTTCAAACCTTCAATCCTATCAAAGGTTTCCCTGTCATGAAATAAGTCATTAAATTTTCTTATGTCCATCTTGGCAAATTTATATCCTTTTTTCACTTTTTCTGACAGTAGTCCTTGAGCTAAAGTGCTGTAGGAGATATATCCAATATCGTTATTTTGGCAAAAAGGCAGGATATCCTTTTCATCCTTGGTCTGTAACATATTATATTGATTTTGAATACTACTGATATCACATAGATTAGACGCCTGTTTCAGCTCCTCCAGTTTAAAATTAGATACTCCTACACCTTTTATCACACCCTGTTCTTTTAATTGGTTGAGAGTCTTAAATACCGTCTCTAATGATGTTTTGTTGTCTAAGTGGTGGACTTGGTAGAGGTCGATATAGTCGGTCTTTAAACGCTCCAGAGTGGCTTCTATTTCAAATAAAATGGAATCTCTGGATATATCGTGGGTAACATGTCCCCATTCATTCCATCTAAGTCCGAATTTGCTGGCTATAACTATGTCTTTACGGATACCCCTTGTAACTTCTCCTAAAATTTCCTCTGACTTTCCAAATCCATAGATTGGTGCAGTATCGAAAAAGTTTATCCCCAGTTCTATACTTTTTTCCAGAGTTTTAATTGCTTCCTCCTGGTTAACATCTTTCCATCCGTGTTTAGACAGAGCCCAGCAGCCAAACCCCAGAAGGGATATTTCTTTATCTATATTTTTAATCTTATTATATTTCATTTTTTACCTCATTTTTCTATTTTTTGTCACGAATTACACTAATAATTAAATATCAGTAACAAGTAACTAAAATCCTTGACGCAGACTAAAATCTGACTTTGATTTTGACTTTAATTGAAGTTTATAGTCGTTATGCTTCAGCTATACTGTTTCTACAATGACGATTGTGACTTACTTATTAAGACATTTATAAACCTTCTTGACTTTCTTTCGTCTATTTCTTGTGTCAATCACATTTAAAATTAGATATAAGTAAATCTAATTTTGATATTCGTGAATCGAAACAGACCCGTATTAAAGAGGGACTCTTTAGAATCTGACTTTTCAACGCAGAGCCACAGAGGAAACTGAGGTTATCATATCTCCCTATATGCCGGGAGCTTGATAATAAAAGTAGTTCCCTGATCCTTTATAGAATCTACTTCTAAACTTCCCCTGTTAAGGTGGATAAATTCTTTTGTAATAATAAGCCCTAAGCCGGTTCCCTTCTCATTTTCAGTTCCCAGAGTAGTCAAATGCTGATCGAGTTTAAATAACTTAGATTGAATATCTAAATTCATTCCTACCCCATTATCTTTGATATATATAAGAATAAACTTATCTTTTCGTTCACTGTAAAGTTCAATCTTTCCAGAATTAGGAGTAAACTTTATGGCATTGGAAAGAATATTACGAAAAACAGCATCTATCATATTTTTATCAGCCCAAATAAAATGTTTATCTGAGATATTGTTTGAAAATTTAATATTTTTAGACTCTAAATTTAATTTTAAAACCTGGTATGCTGAACCAGTGAGGTCATTTATCTTAACTTTTATAGGAGAAGGTATCACATGTCCCCTCTGTATTTTAGACCACTCCAATAAATTTATCAAAAGAGCATTTATTCCCTGTATAGAATCGTTGATAGAATAGATTAATTTTTTTTTCTTTGTCTCATCATAAAAATCATATTTTCTAGTTAAAATATTGAAAATCCCGGTAATTCCAGTAAATGGACTTTTTAGGTCGTGAGCCAATATAGATATAAATTTATCTTTAGTTCTGTTATTTTCTATTAGTTTTTGATTTTGTGATTCCAGTTTATTTTCATAAAATTTACGTTTATTGGTTTCTTTTAAAATAACCCATATAATAATTGATAGGAAGAAAAAAATAAATAAACTGAGTAATCTATACCCGTCTAAAAAATGTTTTTTCATGGCAATTATCTCAGTTTCAGGGACTTTAACAATCAATCTCCAGGTAGATTCTGTATTTTCACTAAAATCTAATTGAGGAAAAAGTTCTTTAAAATCTATTGTATCAAAAGTAAATAAAACATCTTTACTGAGAACGGAGCCGCTATTGGAATTTATAGGGAGAAAATTTCCCTGTTTTAAGATCTCTGTTTTTTGAAATTCATCAATTTTATTATTATTATCCAGGCTCAACCAATAAAAATCACCATCAGCGATCAAATTTATGGATCGGTACTTCTCTAAAATACCATCTATCCAACCTTGTTTTCCATAGAGGGAGATTGTACCTAAAGGAGCATCATTTTCCCCATAGATAGGTGCCGTAATATTAACTATAAAATTGTTTTTATATTTTCCTAATTTAGAAAATGTGATTTTTTTAGGATTTTTTGTTAGAAATTGTTCAGGAAATTTGATATACCCATTGTTATGATATTCTTCAATGACCACATGATTTCTGTTATTTCTTACATATCCTGCAAAATACTTACTTTTAATTTTCAGATAACTTTTTAAATAATCCTGATTTTCCTTCAAATTAGATCTTCTATACAGAAGTGATCTCAGCTGGGGAGTCTCAGATAAAAAACGGACATCATCTATATAGTCAACAAATTCTCTCTCTATATCTTTTTTTATTAAATTTAAAATCATTTTTTTCTCTGATTTCATTTTTTCTATATTTTGAGATATATTGAATTGATAAAAAAAAGAGATAAATAAAAAAAGAGGAATGAGGCTTCCTCCCAGCAAAAGCAGGTAAGACTTAAATATTTTAATTTTTGATCTAGTCATTTTACCTCCTCCTCCACATTAATTTATACTATATTAGCACAATAAGTATAAAAACTCAACATTTTAGCGAAGATAAAATTAATGATTATGATGTTCCAATCCCTGTAGGATGATATTTTTAACATGACTATCATTTAAGGAATAATATACGATCTTCCCATCTTTTCTATTTTTAAGAACTCTGTTTTCCCTTAAAATCTTTAATTGATGGGAGATGGAGGAGTGGGTCATATTCAGAGTGGTTGCAATATCACACACACACATCTCTCCCTCTAAAAGAACAGTAATAATTTTAAACCTTGTCCCATCCCCTAAAATTTTAAAAAATTTAGCAGTCTGGTCTAGAGAGGGAAGACTTTCCAGTGTTTTTTTAGCCTTATCTACCCTGGTTTCATTGATGGAGATACATCTACAGACATCCATAATTAATCCTTTATAATTACAAATTTATCGGAAACGATCTCCCTGATAACAGATGTAAATTCTAACTTATTGTTCATAATAAGCGGCAGAATAATTTGTTTTTTATCGTGGGTGATGATGTCTAAACAAGCTTCTAGTTTTTTACCTTTAGGAGCTACCATCTTACGAAGTTCGATTAATTTTACTTTATCTAATTCTATGGTAAACTGTTTATTAATTAACTTTTTATTGGTTACATCGATCTCTATCTTATAGGCATAGGACATCTTTAAGTTGTAAAGGCCGAATAAAACCATAAGGAGGGCCAGGATATAGCCGATTGGGTTACCGCCATTGGTTTTAAGTACCCAAAGTTGAAATCCTCCAATTAGAGTGATGGGAATTCCTGTTCCCAGCCAAACTATTTTTTTTGTGAAATTTAACCCGTATTTATACCTGTCTTTTAACACTACATCTGTGCTATTCAATTTTTTAATAAAATCATCGTAAAATAACATATTTTTTCTCCTTATATTCTTAGATATTAACTGACCTTTTGCAACATTGCACACTTTTAAAATTTCAATGTTATTAAGGGTTTAATCACTGCGAAACATCAGATATTAATATAGAGTGTAGAAGTTATCTACACTCTATAAAAAGCTTACTTTATAAGTCCTTTTAAATCTTCATCTTTAAAATCCAAATTATGAACTGAATTGATATATCTGATAGTTTTAGTTTTTCCTCTGATTAACAGAGTCTGAGTTCTAGCTATATTTTTCTTTCTACTGACTCCTGTCAAAAGGTCTCCATCGGTGATCCCTGTAGCAGCAAAGATAACCTCGTCATCTTTAACCAGATCATCAATAGTGAAAACATTGGAAATATCTATCCCCATCTCTTCACATCTGGATTTTTCAAAGTTGGAAATCTTATCATTTTCTAAAGAGATCCCCTTTACTTCATTTCTTAACTTTAATCTGGCCTGCATATCTCCGCCAAGAGCTTTGATAACTGCAGCAGAGATGACACCTTCAGGTGCTCCACCTATTCCATATAACATATCTGCATCAGAATCAATAATAGCAGTAAGGATAGAACCAGCTACATCCCCGTCAGGGATAGCAAATATTCTAACACCCATTTGCTGCAGATCCTTGATGACCTTATGATGTCTAGGTTTATCCAAGATAACCATAACTAATTCATCTAAAGATTTATCTAAAGCCTTAGCTACGTTAGTTACGTTGTCTAAAAGAGGTAAATTAAGGTCGATAGCTCCACGAGCATCAGGTCCTACGATTAATTTTTCCATATACATATCCGGAGCCTTTAAAAAACTATCTTTATTTCCGATAGCCATAACAGCCAGGGCATTCCCCTGACCTTGGGCAGTCATACGAGTACCCTCCACAGGATCTACGGCGATATCCACGGCGATATCCAGATCTTTTCTCAGACCAACTTTTTCACCTATGTACAGCATAGGAGCTTCATCAATTTCACCCTCTCCAATAACTATCTCCCCGTTGATATGGATCTTATTTAACATAGTTCTCATAGCGTCAACAGCTGCTTGATCGGCTGCTTCCTTGTCACCTCTACCGACCCATTTGTGTGCTGCTAATGCCGCAGCCTCAGTTACCCTTGCAAATTCGATAGCTAGTTCTCTTTTCATTAATCTTGTTCCTCCTCGTATATAACTCTATAGATAGTTTCATTCTTTTTCTTCATACCTAGTTTATCTCTTGCAAATTTTTCAATATAATACAGATTATTAAAATTATCCAATTGGAGACTCAGGTCTTCCATCTCACAATGTAATTTTTCAGATTCAATAGTTGTAGCTTTTAATTCATCCTGCAGACGATGCAGTGTTCGGTAACCCTGGTAAATCCTAGGGATATAGAGAAAGACTCCCAATATTCCAAGGACAATGAATAGGAAAAATCCATTAATTCTTTTCATTATTTATTACCTTCTAATTTTTTCATTAATTTAACTATATATATTCCTAAACCAAAAATTACAATATTTGTAATGCCGTTAGATAAAGTCAGAGTAAATCCAGGCCAGATCTCCACAAGGGAAGCCACAATAAGACCGATTATAAAATAAAGAGTATTATCCCTATGGGATTTTAAAAGTTTGTCTATAATTCTGGCAAAGCCAACAATACCTATAAGGGCACCAAGGCCTACCAAGGCAACCGGCAGTATCATCCGGTTATTTACAAATCCTAGAATATTATAGTACTCTCCCATCATGACCAGCAGGAGGGATCCGGAGATTCCAGGGATAACCATAGCTCCGCCAGCCAAAGTCCCGGCCAGGATTAATTTTATGATATATCCTCCAGTCAACCTATATAAGCTGCTGGAAGTTTCGCCATTACCATAAAAAGACTGGAGGAGAGTAAAGCCGATCATCAGAAGTAATCCAAATAAAAACCACAGTTTTCCATGTTTATCTATTTGTTTATTATCTCTATGGGTTAAAACTAGCGGCAGGGATGCTACTATAAGTCCTAAAAAGAAAAAGCTGGTACCTTCCCTATAGTTAGCATAGAGAAAACCTATGACCTTGGCAAATACAAGGAGGCCGATGACAACTCCTATAAATATCTGCGATAAAAATTTAATAAATTCCATCTTTTTTTCTTTAGGAGCAGTGAAAAATTCTCCTACAGATTCTGTAAGTTTTTCATAGACTCCCAAAAGCAGAGCAACAGTTCCGCCGGAAACCCCGGGAATAATATTAGCTACCCCGATAAAAGCACCACTGATTATATTTTTAATCACTGTCAACCATCCCCTCAATCTCTTTTATGAATGATTTTACATCGGAAAAATCTTTATATACAGAGGCAAATCGGATATATGCAATCTCATCTAATTTTTTTAATTTTTCCATAACCAGTTCCCCTAGTTCGGTACTTTCAATTTCCAGGTGGTTAGTTTTTCTGATGGTATCTTCAACTTCTCCCACAAACCTTTCCAAGGCTTCCAGGTTGACATTTCTTTTGATGACAGCTCTTTCAAGCCCCTTTAAAAGTTTATCTCTATTGAAAACTTCCTTAATCTTATTTTTTTTAACTACAAAAATAGGAATGGGTTCTATTTTTTCATAGGTAGTGAATCTTTTACAACAAACGACACATTCCCTTCTTCTTTTTATAGAGTTATCTATGCTATGGGGTCTACTATCAATAACCTTAGTATCCATAGCACCACAGTAAGGACATTCCATAATTTACCCCTCTTCTGAACTTATGATATTTAAAATTTCTTGCGGGTTCGTTGCATTTAGCAGCTTATTTCTAAAATTTTCATTTCTGATCAATCTTGAAATTCTAGCTAAGATTTTAAGGTATACAATGCTGTCACTTAGTGGTGAAGCAAATACAAAAAACAACTTAACATCCTGACTATCTAAAGATTCAAAGTTAATCCCTTCATTGCACCTTCCAAAAGCAATAGTTAATTTTTTAGCAAAATTAGTTTTAGCATGGGGAATGGCCACACCTTTACCAATTCCAGTACTGCCTAATTTTTCCCTTTCAATAAGAGCTGATTCGATAACTTTGGGATCATCGATAGAGTCCGATGCTCCAAGCAGCTGCGATAACTCCAAAAGAGCTTCTTTTTTATTTTTAGCTTTTAAATCAAGGGAAATCATATCCAAAGTTATATAATCTGTTATTTTTGCAATATTCATTTGGTCCTCCTAAAAAAATTCTTTAAAATTTATTTTTAAATTTAAATGGTAGTTCATATAATCCTCCAAGAGTGAAATTATGTTTTTAACATCATCTATAGAAGGGTCTAGAGAAACTATATCGTTTATCTTTTCATCAAATAAGTGTATGATCATAATTTTTTGAATCTCAGTTAATCTATTGGAGGTTGGTACATTATCTATTATGGAATTTTCTATATCAAAATACAGTCCATCTTTTATATTGAACATAATCCCTTCTCCCTTGATAAGGAGAGCTAAAAAATATCCCAAAAGGAGATAATCTTTGATAGGCTTATTATTTTTATCCAAAAACCGAAAGGAGTTCAAAAGTAATTTATATAAACCTATCCGTGTTTCATTTTCAACTAAGATGGAGTTTAAAATTTCTAAGATATGAAAAGAAATATTCAACTTTTCAAGATCTTTCCTAAGGTTGAAAAAAGTTTCATTTAATTCAAAGGAACTTAAGATATAGTAATCATCTTTTTTATAAAATATAAAGTTGGAGATCCCCAATAGGTCGGCTCCATTGAGATGTCTTTTTTTGGATTTTCTGATACCGCTAATATTGAGATTGATCTTACCAAAATTTTTAGTAAACAATGTCAATGACCTGTCAGCTTCAGAGTGATCAATTTTTTTTATTACTATACCATCAGTTTTTAATAATTTCATCGAGGGAAAAGTCCTTTTCAGATACAGGAATATTTATTTCGATATCTTTAATTATTAGTTCTGAAACTTCAATATTTTCATCTAATATTTTAACATGTGTTGGGAAATTAATCCCATTTATTTTTGAAAAAGATTCAAATTTTATGGTTATTCCATCATTGTAGATGATTTTTTGGATTTGATTGTCAGATTTTATCACCCTAAAGTTTACATTCCCATCATATGATTTAAGGTCACGAATAATTTTCAGGGTGTAATTTTCATCTTCGTTTATTTTCTGATCTATTGTCTGTTCTAAAAGAGGGTAATACATGGTTTTATCAGACCCATTATATAGATAAATTTCCCCTTTATTTATGGAAGGAGAAATCATTTTTTTTATGAGTTTATCTGGCAGATCGGCTAAAACTTCATATTCCTTTGTTTTCGTCCGGTTATTTAAATGGCTGTTTTCAATAATTACAGCTTTAAAAGTATTAATTTTATTAAAATCATTTTTATTTTCAGCAAATAAACTCAGGCTGAATATAAAAAAATAAAGCATTAATTTTTTCATGGGCTTACCTCTCTTTTTTGATAATCATAACATCTTTGAGATTAAATATATTATAGGGCAGTTTTACGGTTATTAGTTTAAACATCTCGTCGTTATTGTCAATAGCTGTGATCTCTCCCAAAAAAAGATTTTTTTTATAGATATCACTGATACCGGACGTGAATATTTTATCGCCTACCTGGATATTTGAATCAGTAACGACATATTCAAGACTGAGTGTTTCATTTCCCTGGCCGCTTAAAATTGACAGAGTGTCTCCATTTTCATCGGTAGCACTGGTATAACTCTGGCTGGAGGTAATCAACTCTACAGTGGAATGGTCATCAAATACTTCCTTGATCCTCCCAATGACACCTGAGGTAGAGGTAACTGCCATATTTTGTTTTATATGGTCATTTTTTCCCTTGTCAATAGATATAGTCTCATAGGGATTAAGTGCATCTATATAGGAAATTTGGGCTGAGATAATTTCATATTTCACTTTTTTTTTCATTTGAAGCAGTTCCCTCAGATGCTGGTTTTCCTTTAAAAGACTCTTATTTTCAAAGGAAAGATGTTTTTGTTTTTCTATGGTTAATTCTAAAATTTCATTTTTTTTAGAGATCTCTTTAATATAAAAAAAAGTATTGAAAAAATCTTTGATATTGCTGGTAGTTTTATACACTTTTAATCTGAGGGGAAGCAGCAGGTTGTTAGTTTTAGATATAAAAAGATCAGACCGGGAAAAAGCGGCAGCCATGAAAAAAACCATTATTAAAGGCAGCCACCACTTTTGTTTAGTCTTTTTTTGTTTGAAATTCATCTATATTTTATCTATAATAGAAAGCAATAATTTTGTACATCCTACCATATCTTCGATCTTAATAAATTCCTCTTTAGTATGAACTTTACTCATACCTATACCCAGATTAACAGAAGGAATTCCCTTTCCATTGTAGATATTAGTATCACTTCCACCACCGGATTTCATAGGTTTATATTCGATATCTATATCTTTACAAGCACCCTCTAAAACTCTCAAGATCTCACTACCTGCTTCAATTTTAAATCCGTCATATCCCTTTACGATTTCTTCTTTAAATTCTGCTCCAAACTCTTTTGCTGTTTCAGTGAAGATAGCTTTGGTTTCAGATAGCAGTTCATCTAAAACTTTACCGTCAAAACTCCTGGCCTCATACATCATAGATACACTGGGCATAACAATATTTACAGCTGTTCCTCCAGTTACTACACCGATATTAGAAGTGGTGTTTTCATCTACCCTTCCCAACCTTAATTTAGTGATTGCATGGGATGCTACTACCAAAGCATTGATTCCATTTTCAGGCTCCAAACCTGCATGAGCTGGTTTACCAATGATCTCAATCTTTCCTTTAGCTGCAAATGGTGCCTGTACAGTAACAGTTCCTGGTTTTCCGCCTGAGTCTATGATAATTCCAAAATCAGGGGCATATTTTTCAACATCCATTGCACGGGCACCCAAAAGACCTATCTCTTCTGCAATAGAAAATACAACAATAATCTCAGGGTGATCTAAGTTGTTTTCTTTTAACTGCTTAAGCATCTCTAAGATAGCTGCAATACCAGCTTTGTCATCTCCCCCTAAAACAGAGGTACCATCTGATTTAATGATTCCATCTTCTATAATCGGTGTGATCTTATCACAAGGTAAAACAGTGTCCATATGAGCACTAAATAATACTTTCTTTTTATTAGAACCTTTAGCCTTTAAGACACCGATGATGTTGCCGGCATTACCGTTGCAGCTTTCACCTGCATTATCTTCAGTAACTTCAAGGCCTATTTTTTCCAATTCAGCCTTTACATAATCAGCCATAACTCTTTCTTTTAAAGACGGTGACGGGATTTTAACCATATCTAAAAAGTTATCTGTGATTCTTTGTTCATTTATCATATTCTCCCCCTAATACATTTAATGTTATTTTTGTTTTATCTAAAGAAATTATATAATAAAAGTAAGGATTTTGCAAAGGGTTATGGTGTTTTAATAATTCTAATTTACTCATTTTAATAGAATAATCATAAAAAAATAAACTGATCAACATTGTATATGGAAATATTAACTAAATAGAGGTATACTTTTAAAGGAAATCTACAAGCAATGGGGAGGAATTAGATGCTAAAAAAAATAAAATTATTACCGCTATTAATTATCCTGGGGGTGGTACCTCTAATAGTAAGGTTAAAGATTATACCAACTCCTATAGGGAGTCTGGATTATATGGCCTATCCATTGGGAGAAAATAACTTTGATTTTTTCTCCTACTATAAGGCAATTTTCATTGTAGCCTTGTCGACTATAGGACTCATCCTCTTTTTTATAAAGGGAGAGGTCGTAAAAACAAAATATTATATTCCTTTAATAGTTATGGGGATCCTGGCTAACTTATCTACAGTGTTTTCCCCCTTTACATCCATAGTCTTAAAGGGTGTCGGGGACAGGTATGAGGGAATTTTTGTATGGCTGTCATATCTGGTAATAACTTTTTTGACTGTCAACCTGGCGAGAACCAAAAAAGATATAAAAATACTCTTGGGAGCAGCCTTTGCAGGAATCATTGTGATCTCAATTATAGGGAGTTTTCAGTTTTTTGGATTGGACCTGTTCAAAAGTGCTTTGGGCAGACATCTGATCCTGCCAAAAGACCTCTGGGGGATAGCGGACACTCTGAATTTTAAATTTGATAAATATATTATCTATTCCACCTATTTTAACCCAAATTATGGCGGATCACTGATGGTCATGTTTTTATTCTTTGCTGCAATGACTTTTTTAAGTGTCAGGGGGAAGTTATATAATATTTCAGCATATTTGTTTTATATCTTGATCTATATAAACTGGCTGGGGTGCCGGTCTAGAGCCGGGTTTTTAGCAGGGCAGTTCACCCTGATATTTTTTCTCTTCTTTTACAGGAAAAATCTTATTAAAAAATCAAAGAAAATCATCTTACTGGTAGTTACATCTCTGATCATAGGGTGGGTAATGGACGGTTTTTCAGAAAATTCACTGGGGAAAAAACTATATGATACAGAGTTATCCAGCTATAATCCCATGAGGGAGATGGTCTTGAATACTCCCAATGACCTTGTGGTTACAACGGATAAAGCTGGATTGAATATTATCAGAAAAGATGAAAAGTTGGTCTTTAAGGATGAAGACGGCAGAACACTCCCTTCGGAATTTGTGGATAATAGATATAAATTTAACGACAATAGATATGAAAAATTTGAGATAGAAAAAAGAAAGGAAGACTACTATAACATCGTCTATGATAAATTTAGTTATCCCTTAATCTTAAGGGATAACGGCTTTAAAACTATTGGGTTTCAGGGTCGGCTCACCGATATCTATATGGCAGAAAGGGTAAGATGGATGGACGGATATGAATTTAGGGGAAGTTCCAGGGTATACATATGGTCTAGAACTATTCCCAAATTGAAGCAGACCGGATTTTTAGGGGGAGGACCCGATACCTATTCTCTGATCTTCCCCCAGGAGGATAACTTCGGGAAACGGATAGCCTTTGGGAATCCCAGCATGATAGTGGATAAACCCCATAATCTGTACCTGCAGATCCTCATCAATATGGGATATTTATTTTTTATAGGTTTTGTGGTTTTTATCGGAACCTATCTGATTCAGTCTATAAAAATTTATAGAAACAGAGAATTTAATAGTTTTTATGAAGTTGTTGGTTTGGCCACAGCACTGGCCATAAGCGGTTATCTGGCTGCCGGGATGTTTAATGACAGTGCAGTATCGGTAGCACCATATTTTTGGTTTTTTATGGGGTTGGGTATAGGTGTAAACAAAAAGCTGGAAGGGTGACCCTTCCAGCTTTTTTAAATAATAGAGAGATAATAAATGGAAGGGTGCTCCCTTCCATTTTTTGTTTCTCTTATTTGATTGGTCTTTTAGGCTGAATAAATGCATCTCTCACAATTACTTCTGCTGCTTCTGGAAGGGTGATCTCTACTTTTAACGGCCCTCTCTTTACAGAGATCCATCCAAGTCCTTTAAATACAAGTTCCTCTCCTACATTAAGGTCATAAACTTCAGTCTTTGCAGGCAGAGCATAGAACTCATCCTTACACTTCTCACATGGAGGAGTTATTAATGTCCCCGTATGTTCTGTAATAAGTTTCTCTACCCTGTCTTCTTTTGTATCGTGGAAAGTTACATTTTTAGAAGCAAATATACTGAATATGGGTTTCATCTCGTTGTCGGTTAATACTTTTACCTTAACTAATCCACCGATTAAGATTATCTTGTCAGCATTTACTTTAAATGTTTTCCTGGAGATTTCCTTAGAAGGAACAATATCCAGATGACATTTCTCACATACCAGATCGGATATTCTTCCGGTAGGAATCAGTCCAGGAGTATCTATTATGGTGATATTAGAGTTAGGTATTACATTTTTAGTTGATTTAAGGGTAGTACCTGGATATTTAGAGATAGTTGCTTTCTTCTCTCCCAATAACCTGTTGATGATACTTGATTTTCCAACATTTGTAGTTCCCATTACCATAACTTTGGCACCGTGTGGGCAGAAATGATTTATCTTTCTGATGATACCGTTGATACCATAAGTATTTTTAGCACTGACTATGGCGATATCCAGGGGAACGATTCCTTCCTCTGCAAGTCTTTCTTTTACCCAGTTAGCTACCTCACTGGCATGTTTCCCTCCAGGGATTAGATCTACCTTGTTGATGATTATAATAGAATCCTTCTCTTTCAAAATATCTAATATTTCATCGTCAAATGATCCTTCAAAATCAATGATGTCGAATACAGCTAAGACAATCTTAGCACTATTAGCAGAACGCTGAACTTCTTTTCTATAATCTTCAGCAGTCATCTCCATAGGGATAAAATCACCGTAGTTAGTTAATTTAAAACACCTTTGGCAGGTTGCACTTTTCTTTCCCTTTAACATCTCTTTAGGGACATAACCATGTTTATTTTTATCTTCACTTTGCAGTTCAATACCACAACCGTTACACTTTTTTATTATATTACTCAAAATTTAAACCTCCGTTTTTCATTACGCTCTGGCAGTAAAACTTACCCATTCTTTATCTTTTGTTTCTGAGACAACTTCGTATCCCAATGAAATTATTCTTTTCTTTATCTCAGCAGCTTTATCTTCAATTATTCCAGATAAGATCATAAGACCGCCTTTTTTTACAACTGTAGACATGTCGTTTAGCAGGAGTAAGATTACATCAGCTAAGATATTAGCTACCACTACATCAAACTTTTTATCTTCTACAACTTTAACCAGATCACCTTTGAATAGTTTTATAGTATTCATATCGACTTTATTTAATTCTAAATTTTCTTTGGCTACTTCTACAGCCAGAGGGTCGATATCAACACCCCATACCTCAGATGCCCCTAATTTATTGGCTGCAACCATAAGTATTCCGGATCCGGTCCCCACATCTATGACAGAGTCCCCTTCGTGGATATAGTCTTCCATCTGTTTGATACAAAGGGAAGTAGTCGGATGAGATCCGGTACCAAAAGCCCTCCCGGGATCTAACTCAATGACTATTTCGTCCTCTTCAGCCTCGTATTCACGCCAAGTAGGTTTTACCACAAATCTTTCACTTACTTTTTCGGGATAAAGGTATTTTTTCCAAGAATTTTGGTAATCCTCTTCATCCAGTTCATAAAAATCCAAGGAATAGATAAGATCCTCACGATCTTTAAATTTTTCTTCAAAAGTATCAGTTATAAGGGATTTTTTCTTCTCCACATATAAATTTACAGGAAAATATGCCGATACAGCATAATCTCTCTGTAAAAATATCTTTTCATCTCTATAGTAATCCAGGGAATCTCTCTCCATAGGTTCGTCGATCTTAAGCCCCTGGACTCCGAATTCGTAAAATAGATCGGTTATTTCTTTTTTTACATATTGAGGCTCATCGGCTTCAAATATTAATCTAACTTCTATTAATTTCATATTTCTCCTTTTTAGTGTTTTCTTTAAGCAATACCTCTAATTCATTGTCGTATAAATTTAATTTTACCGGAGTGACAGATATATAGCCATTTTCAATAGCATCTAAATCGGAATTCTCCACATGGTCACCTTTTACAGGGTGTCCTCCTAACCAAAAATATTTATTTCCCTGGGAATCTTCCCTTTCAATTAATTTTTCCTGAAATTTTCTATTGCTCTGTTTGGTATACTTAACCCCTTTAATCTCCTCCATGGGAAGGTTGGGAACATTGATATTCAAAAGAGTTCCGATAGGAAATTTCAGGTCTTTTATTGTTTTTAAATACTCTGCTATAAATTCTCCTGCACTCTCAAAGTATAGATCATTCCCATCTACAATAAGGGAGAGAGCGATGGCGTTCTTTCTCCAAAATGTACCTTCAGAAGCAGCAGCAAAAGTCCCCGAATAAAATAAATCGGTCCCTAAATTAGCTCCACGATTTATTCCGGAGATGACAAAATCAATCTCCTTTTCGTCATACAGGTGGGCCAGTGCCACCTTTATAGTATCGGCAGGTTTCCCGGAAACAGAATGACCAAAGAAATTATTATCTCTATAAACTTCCCTTACCCTCATAGGCTGGTGCAGAGTGATCCCGTGTCCGGTACCGCTTTGCTCCTCCAGGGGAGCTACTACATATGTTGTATGCCCGGCATCTTGAAGATAGCTGACCAGGATTTTGATCCCTTCAGCATAGATACCGTCATCATTTGAAATTAATATATTCATAAAAAATAAAACTCCCTTTTATTTTAATTGAAAATTGAAAAATTATAATTGAAAATTATTCAACGTTCTTTTTAGTTGTTTTAATAATGCTGACTAATAATTTTATTAGTTCTGCAAGGCCATTAGCACCAATTGAATTTAGAGAAAATCTGCAAAATCTAACTCTTCGATAGAAAGATCTATCCTCTTGATATCACTGCATTTACCATATTGGTCTAACTCCACCTCGATACCGTTGATCCTTACATTGTCATTGCAGATAGCGAACTTAGTCGGAAGGGAAGTCAAAAATCTAGGTAAAACTGAGTCTACAGTCATTCCAATTATCCCGTCATGAGATCCAGTCATCCCAACGTCTGTAATATACCCGGTACCGCCATCTAAAATTCTGCTGTCGGAAGTCTGGATATGGGTATGAGTTCCCAAAACTACCGAAACTTTACCATCAAGAAACCTTCCCATAGCCATCTTTTCAGATGTAGCCTCAGCATGAAAATCTACGACAATATTAGTTGTTTGTTTTCTGATCTCATCTAAAACCTCTGTGATCCTCTGGAACGGACAATCAATAGGCGGCATGAAAATTCTACCTTGCAATGAAACAACTCCTACTTTCTCCCCTGCAGGAGTTGTAAAGATATTCCAACCTACTCCGGACACTCCCTTTGGATAGTTTAGTGGTCTTAAAATTTTATGGTCAGTTTTAAGATATTCCACCATCTCTTTTTTATCCCAAATATGGTTACCAGAGGTAATGGCATCTACTCCGATCTCATAAAATTGTTTGGCTATTTTTTCAGTTAGCCCAAATCCTGCAGCGGCATTTTCACCGTTGACAATGATCAGGTCATATTCACTTTTTTTTCTCTCTAAATAGTCGGTTAAGATATTTCTACCTGGTTTACCAACCACATCTCCTATTATCAAAACTTTCATTAAATCCCTCTTTTCTTTATAATTTACTCTTCTTTTTTATGGGGGTTTCATGATTAATTCATTAACCTACAAAACGCTAAAAAGGAAAGAGTTTTTTCTTTTACAATGTATAATTATATCATATTTTCAATAAAATTTATACCAAAATTCCGCCATAAAAAATGAGCCGATAAATACCAGCTCATTTAGTTTGTTATTATTTTGCATATTCCACAGATCTAGTCTCTCTGACTACAGTTACTTTAATCTGACCAGGATATTGCATAGTTTCTTCTATTTTTTTAGCTATGTCACGGGACAGGATAGTAGTCTTATCGTCACTTATGATTTCAGGATTGATGATGATCCTCATCTCTCTACCAGCTTGGATAGCATAAGATGAATCTACCCCCTCAAAAGAACTTGCAATAGCTTCTAATTCTTCTAATCTTTTGATATATGTATTCAATGTTTCACGTCTTGCTCCAGGTCTGGATGCTGATATAGCGTCTGCTGCCTGGACTAAAACAGATTCAATACATTTAAATTCAACTTCATGATGATGTGATTCAGCACCATTGGCTACCAGGTCTTTCTCGCCGAATTTTCTTAAAAATTCTGCCCCTAATAATCCATGAGAAGTCTCAGTTTCATGGGTCAATACCTTACCGATATCATGGAATAGACCAGATCTCTTGGCTAATTTTACATCTGCTCCAATTTCGGCAGCCAATGTAGCAGCCAGGTGGCCAACTTCGATGGCATGAGTTAAAACGTTTTGTCCATAACTGGTTCTGAATTTTAAACTTCCTAAAACTTTAGTTACTTCAGGATGAACTCCTGTAATTCCAAGTTCGAATAATGCGTGTTCACCGGCTTCACGGATCCCTTTATCCACTTCTTTAGTTGCTTTTTTTATAGCTTCTTCGATCTTTGTAGGATGAATTCTTCCATCATTTACCAATTTTTCCAGTGCACTTCTGGCAATCTCTCTTTTGACACCATCAAAACATGATAAAACCACAGCTTCCGGGGTATCGTCGATGATTACATCTACTCCGGTTAAAGATTCAATGGTTCTGAT
Source organism: Psychrilyobacter piezotolerans (assembly GCF_003391055.1). Lineage (NCBI taxonomy): Bacteria > Fusobacteriati > Fusobacteriota > Fusobacteriia > Fusobacteriales > Fusobacteriaceae > Psychrilyobacter > Psychrilyobacter piezotolerans. The sequence goes on along the minus strand of NZ_QUAJ01000001.1, from coordinate 34,858 downwards.
ATTTCTACCTTCACGACCTATGATTCTACCCTTCATCTCATCATTTGGCAGTTGTACCACAGATACAGTGGCATCGGAAACAAATTCAGCTGAAGCTTTCCCGATAGCAGTAGAAAGTATTCTTTGAGTCATCCTGTCTTTTTCTTCCTCTAATTTATGCTCAAAACTTCTGATCATAACGGCGGAATCATGAGTAAGATCATCTTTTAACTTATCCAGTAAGATATTTTTAGCATCCTCTTTGGATAATTCTGAGATTTTCTCCAGCTCCAACTCTTGTTTTTGCTTTAATTCTTCGATCTCGCTTTCTTTAAGGTTTAATTTTTTTTCATAATTATTTATCTCTACAGTTTTAGCTTCGATTCTGTCCAACTTACTATCCAGAGATTCTTCTCTTTTAATAAGCCTGTTTTCTTTTTGATTTATTTCATTTTTAGCTAACTTGATTTCTTTTTCAGCATCTTCTTTGATTTTGTATGCTGTTTCTTTAGCTTTGATAGTTATCTCTTTAGCCTTTGATTCAGCATCAAAAGTAGCTCTTTTTTCAATTTTTTGAGCTTTGACCTTTGCTTGTTCTACGCTGTTTTCAAGGTTGTTTAAATCTTCTATTTTTTTATCCACAACAGATTTTTTATAAAGTACAGAGGAAAATATCCCTGCTGCCACTATAACTGCCGCTATCATAATAATTGTATTCATAATTGTAAATCCCCTCTTAAAAAAATATAATATTTTGGGATATTAATTAAAATTTAGCTAAAGCCTCTTCTTCAGTAGCACAAATCTCAAATATCTCATCTAACCCGACCATTTCAAAAATTGTTTTGATATGATCATTTAAGTTTGATAACTTTATATCGCCGTTATGCCCCTTAACTTCTCTTAATTTTCCTCTCAAAATACCCATAGCCAAACTGTTGATGTGACTTAACTCCTCACAGTTGATTATGAAGTTATAAGTTTCATTTTCAACTAATTTAGCAAGTCTTTCCTTTAATTTGGGAGCCACCATAGCGTCAAGTTCACCTGTGATTTTAATTACCTTTATACCATTAATGTCCTTTTCGATTAATTCAAAATTAGAGTTCATTATTTTGTTTCCTCCTCAACTTCTTTTAATATTTCAAATTTTGTTCCGATTTTCTTAGGTTTAATCTCTAGATTATCTACGAGACCCCTAACTATATTTAACCCCATGCCCCCTTCAGACTTACTTTCTTTTAATCTGTTGAATCCAGCTCCAAAATCTTCTACAGTAATTTTCACGAAGTTACCTTCCTTTATCATAAATATAGAGATCTCTCCACTATGATAGTTGTATCCATGTTCGATTGCATTGGTTGCCAGTTCATCTATAACAGTCAGAAGCCTAAGAATATCTTTTTCAGATACAGATTCTGCAATTAAATACGTTTTCACAAGGGCTCTAATTAAAGAAAGATTTTTCAAAGAAGATGGAACGATTATTCTGATTCCTTCACCTTGCAATATTTCACCCTCTTTCACTAAAGTCTATTATTTTCCATTGGCCATTTTCAAAATTAAATACAATATCCAGATAAAGGCTTTCATCGTAAAAATTAATAAGAGCTAAAATTTCAGCATGATTTTTCTTGAATTTTGGATCGGTGGTATATATGTTTCCGCCGCTCAAATCTAGCTTTTTTAGTTCATTTAATTTTATTTTATTTTTTATTCCCTTGTCGGTGTATCGTTCAATAATAAAAAATTGGTTTTTGGAAAAAGCTGCCTTTAATACGTTTATTAATTTTTCGAGGTCCTTAACCCCTTGCTCTCTTTCAGATATTAAAGTTTCGTATTTATCTAACTTTTCAGGATCTAGAGTTGGCCTTATTTGAGAAAATAAGCCCTTAGCTTCGCCCAACTCCCAGTCATTAATTTTTTGCTCTAACAACTGTTCTTTTGGAGACAGTGAACTGTTTTTTAAAGGCGTATTTACACACCCTAGCAGAAGCAGTAAAATAAGAGTTAAACTTAATTTTTTCAGCATCTTATCCTCCTATAATATCATCATTACAATAATAGCACACTAAAAATAAAATATCAACCAGCTAGTGTGGTTTATAATTTATTTTATATGTTTTTTTTTACTATAAACTCCTCCTCGGAGGTTCCTCTTGAATTAAGAGAAACCAAAAAAACTTAAATATATCTAGAACTTAGATATAGTAGAAACATAAATAATTGGGGTTTCCTCTTAATTGTAAGAGGAAAATGTCCAAGGGACAAAAGGAGTTATTCCTCAATTAACCTTAATATTTTTTCTAAGATCTCTTCCTCGCTCATCTTTTCTACATCGAACCAGATAACATCGGGGTCATTTTTAAACCATGTAAATTGCCTTTTAGCATATCTACGGGAATTTTGTTTGATTTGAAACACAGCCTCTTCCAAAGTTGTTTCCCCTCTGAAATAATCTATAATCTCACTATATCCTATGACGTTGATCCTTCTCAAATTTTCTCCGTATATAGTATAGAGTTTCTTAACCTCCTCGATGAGTCCTCCCTCTACCATAAGATCAACTCTCAGGTTTATTCTTTCATATAAATTATTTCTGTCTCTTTCTAAACCTATTTTGATAAATTCAAAGTTATTTCTTTTGATGTTTCTCTTGCTGATAACAGAAAATTTTTCCCCTGTAAGGTGGAAAATTTCCAGAGCTCTCCCCACCCTGCGTTTATTATTTGGGTGGATATCTCTGGCTGCACAAGGGTCAATCCTTTCCAATTCTTCGTATAATTCAGACCCACTCCTGCTGTCCAGTTCCTCCCTAAGTCCTGGTTCCGACTGAGGCAGCTCTGCCAAGCCATTGGTCACAGAGTTGATGTATAAGCCGGTTCCTCCCACTAATATAGGAGTTTTTCCTTCCTTTTCGAAGGTTTTTAGTATTATATTTACTCTTTTTTGATATTCGCCTACATTATACTTACTTATGGGCTCTACTACATCGATCATATGATGAAATATTCCCTGTGCTTCATGGACATCGACCTTTGCCGTGCCTATATCCATCCCGGTATATACCTGAGCTGAATCAGCTGAGATTATCTCTGTCTTTAATTTTTTTGCTAATTTTATAGATAAACTTGTTTTTCCTACAGCAGTAGGACCCAAGATAACAATTCCTTTCATCGTCTATTCCTCCATTTATAAATATTATATATATTATATCATAATAACAGCAGGTAAGGGTAATGCTTTCTCCCTCATAGGGTCACATTTAGAGATGAAAGTATTGCTTTCATTTCTAGTATTCATGAACATGTGTCCGTAGGACGAGAGGGGTTAAATCTTAGTATCAAAAAAATTATCGGTGCTATTCTCGACAGGGGAGCTGTCTGTATTGTTTTTGCTGTTTGTTTCAGAAAATTAAATTGAACATTAATTTTACTATTAAAATTCCAATAATTCGTTGTTTAAAAATGAAACTATTTTACTGCTTGTAGGACACTTTATGTTATAAACACGACCCATTAAAAATTATTAATTTTTAATGTTAAACTTTTTTATAAGTTTGTTTTTATTATTTTTGCTAAAATCATATTAGAACATTAATTCTCTTTTAATGCTAATAGAAAAAAGGGGTATTGACTATTGGTGGTTACTAAACTACACTAAGACCAGGATAAACGGAAACAATTATTCAACCGAAAGAATTTAAAGGGAAACTAAGAAAACAAATTTGAAATTATTTTAGGAGGAAGAAACCATGAATAAAAAGTTATTATTATTAGCAGGAATCCTAGCTTTAGGAGCTACAACGTTTGCAGTACATACACCAACAGCTGAAGAAGGTACAACTGTAACAGCTGAAAAGGCTGCACAAGTTATCTCAATCACTGACTCTAGTGCAATTGAAGGATTAGTAGAAGGTAGACAAACAGGAATCTTAGGAGAGTTCAGTGGTTCATATAATGGTGAAGTAAGAGCTAGAATGTTCCAAGGTCCTGGAAGATCTAATGATGGTGTAAATGCCAACAAGATAGAGTGGACAGTAGGTAAGGGTAAATTAAACATGGGTAGATTTGGATTCAAATATGATGTTGACAGAGATTTCAACTATGATTCAGACTGGAATAGAACTAACGACGGTTGGGATACTACTTTTGGAATAGATTTCCAAGGTGGAACATTTGATATGTTAGGTAAAGAGTGGACATTCGTACCAAGTGTATCTTATGGTTATGACACTGCAGAAAACTTCACATCTGATTCAGCTACTCCAAGTGCTAGAGATATGGAAACAAAGAGAAGATGGGATTTCAATCCAAAGGTATCAACTACATATTACGGATTCGCAATGGATATCAGTCCTATCGTAGCCTATGATGATGTAAATGATACTACTGCATTTGAATTAGACTTCTCAAACTATAGAGCTTTAGGAACTGAAGGATTATGGTCAACTTATGGAGATGTTTATTTAGATTTCGCAGGAACTAAGAAAAATGGTTCTTACAAAAACTCTTTATTCTCAGGAAACATCGATGGTGACGATAAGTTCGCATTATCAATCGAGCAATATTTAGGATATGAAAGAGAAGTTGCACCTAATACATACTTCATCACTGAGTTTGGATTAGAAGCTTACTCAATCAACCAAAAGGATGCTTACGATGTATCTATGTATGTTGCACCAGAAGTACAATACAGAGCTAAGTTAGGAGCAGTTAACGTAACTCCATATGCAAAATACACTGGATATACAGCAAATGTAGACAGTGCTGGGAAAGATGAATTATCTGTAGGTGTTAAATTCGGTACATCATTCTAAGTAAAAAATTAAATATATTTATATAATATAGTAAAAGGGATTGAGTAATCAATCCCTTTTAATTTTTAATTATATAAAATTTCATGGTTATTTTTAAATATAGCACACGGATAACGCAGATCGAAATGGGTAAGAGCAGATTAATTTTATATCTGTTTCTATCTCTTTTTAATCAGCGTATGCTTTAGAATCAGTGTGCTATTTTTTAGCCTATAAATTAAATATTATTTTTGAAGGAATATTGTCATTCTTAAAGAACATTATTTATATATATATATTATTGATTTTGTCGTATGAGGAGGTTATATTATGAAAAAATTTAAATATTTAATGACATTAGTAATATCAACAATTTTTATCGGCTGCAGTAACTTCCAGCCTCCTAAGAAAGTTGTTTCTGTAGAATATAGCAAGGATAATAAAGCTATAGTTACCACCTATGAGGACGGGTCTACCATGGTAGAAAATGTTGAATTTTTAAAATGGAAAAATAAAAATAATCAGGAACAGAGGAAGGATGACAGAAGAGACGGAATTAGATAGGGAGACAGGTCAAAAACTTCATAAAAAATATGATAATAGCACGCGGATAGCACAGATTTAGGGTGGATAAAATCCGCGTTATCTGTGTGCCATAAAAAAAGGATTCTAGAAATTTCCAGAATCCTTTTTATTTATTAATTTTTTATCTTAGACAATATAGTCAAACTCTACATTTTCAATTCTTACTGTATCCCACTCTTCGATACCAGCTTTGATTAACTGATTCTCTAATCCCAGGTTTTTCAAAACATGTACGAAACTTACTATAGCTTCATCATCATTGAAGACATAGGTGTTTAGTACGTTTTCTACAATCTTACCGGTAACGACAAAGGTACCCTCTTCATCTATCTCCACATGCCAGTCAGGTTTTTCATCCTCGATAGCTTTTAAGATATCCAGTACATCTGTTTCTTCTTCCAGTTCTTCACGAGGAATCTCCTCCAATAACGACCAAGTTCTGTTTACAACTTCCTTTAATCCGTCATTAAGAATTACAGATATAGGGAATACTTCGATCCCTTTTCCTGCCATATAGATCTTAAAGTTTTCATAGTTTTCCATATCGTATAACAGATCCATCTTGTTGGCTAAAACTATTTGTTTTTTACCGGCCAGTCTCTTACTGAATTTTTCCAGTTCGTTGTTGATCTTCTCAAAGTCTTCCTCAGGAGTCCTGCCTTCCATACCGGACACATCTACCACATGGTAGATCATCTTACATCTTTCGATATGTTTTAGGAACTTGTCTCCTAATCCGACACCTTCATGGGCTCCTTCAATAAGTCCGGGAATATCAGCCATCAGAAATGATCTGTTGTCCCCTACTCTCACAACACCCAGTTTAGGAGCCAGAGTAGTAAAGTGGTAGTTTGCAACCTTTGAGTTAGCAGCAGAAACCTTGTTGATAAAGCTTGATTTACCTACACTTGGGTATCCAACTAAGGCTACATCAGCTAATAATTTTAATTCCAATTTAACTCTGAGTTCCTTACCCTTACGACCTTTACCGGCCATCTTAGGAGCACGTCGAACAGCATTCTTAAAGTGGATGTTTCCTCCCCCGCCTTTTCCGCCCTGGAATAAAATTCTTTCTTCTCCGTTTTCATTGAGATCAAGTAGTAGTGCTCCGCTTTCAAAGTCTCTTACCATGGTACCTACAGGAACTTTGATGATCAGGTCTTCTCCTGTTTTACCGTGCATCCTTTTTTTAGCACCGTTACCACCATTTTCTGCTGTAAATGCTCTCTTATATCTGAAATCTACCAAGGTGTTGATGTTGTTGTCAGCTACGAAGATGATGCTTCCACCATTTCCACCGTCCCCCCCATCAGGACCACCAAATTGTACATATTTTTCCCTTCTGAATGTTGCTGCACCATCTCCACCTTTACCGGCTTTGACGGTGATTATCGCCTCATCTATAAACATAAATAATTTTCCTCCTATTGTTCTAACTCATTTGAAAATTGAAAGTTGAAAAATAAAATCTTAGTATTTCGGTTTTCCACTTTCAATTTTCAAAGTTAATTCTCATATAATAAATAAATCCCAGCAAAATGCTGGGATTTATTTGAAAAGCTTATACTAAACTTTTTCTTTCAGAGTAGATAGAAACTTGCTTCTTAGTTTTACCTAATCTTTCAAATCTAACATATCCATCAACTAAAGCAAATAAAGTATGATCTTTACCTTGCCCCATGTTAGTTCCAGCATGGAATTTGTTTCCTCTTTGTCTAACAACGATGTTTCCAGCTACTACTTTCTCACCGTCGTATTTTTTTACACCTAAGTAATTAGGGTTAGAGTCTCTTCCGTTCTTTACAGAACCTTGTCCTTTTTTCTTAGCAAATAGTTGTAATTCAATTCTAAACATTAATTAGCCTCCTCTTCGAAAATCTTCATATATTTGGGGTATTGCTCCTTTAGTTGGTCCAGCATTACTACCATACTTCCTAATATTGCATTAATTTCCCTTTTGTTTTTTAAAACAATTTGATTATAACTATGAATAGTCATATCCAATTTTTCCAACTTTTCTTCATCTGGAGTTTTAAGATCTAATCTTAAAAAACCTGTTTCATTATTAGTTGAATAAGTAGCAGGGATACTTAGATATTCTAAAATACCGGCTGCTCCTTGTTGTAAAATCATACTGATTGCGGCACACAAGATATCGCTACCATGTTCACCATATTCGGCATGATTCCATCCATAAAATTCTACAATTTCTTCATCCTGTCTAATGAGAGTGATCTCTGTCATTATCCTTGGATAGAAGTGATTTTGATTTCAGTGAATGATTGTCTGTGACCTTTTCTTCTATGAGTTGACTTTTTAGGTTTGTATTTGAAGTTAATAACTTTTTTAGCTCTACCTTGTGATAATACTTCTACTAACACTTTTGCACCTTCTACTACAGGAGTTCCTACTTTCATTTCTCCGTTGTTAGATACTAATAAAACTTCTGTCATTTCAACAGTTTCGTTAACTTCAGCATTTAATTTCTCTACTCTTAATATTTCACCTTCTGCAACTTTGTACTGTTTTCCTCCAGTTTTGATTACTGCGTACATTGTAACACCTCCATAAATTTAATCGCCAGGCACAGGTTGCTGATAACCCCACCTACGCGTAACTAGATCATGATATCATATCTATCATAATATGTCAATTGGTTTTTTAACACACAGGTGAAATCAAAAAGTCCTCTGGCAACCCTGTAGTGAACCTGCACAGGTGTACGAAAATGTTTGAAATCATAGTCTCAATATTATTGTAATACCCTAAATATAAAAGTGATTGTTGGATAGATCTGCCAATCAAAATTTGTGAAAGAATTACTTTAATGTGGTATATTATTATTAAGAGATAATTAAAAAAATAAGGAATAAAATTAAAATTTTTAGTTATGAACACTAAAAAAATTGTGATTTGTGATAAAAAAATATTTTTTAAAGCGGTTAACAGCTATTGGGGGGGGAAGGATGATTTTAAAGGTTTGTGTAGGAAGTGCCTGCCATATAAAGGGCTCTTATGATGTTATAAAAATAATTACCAAAATTATAGAGGAAGAGGGATTAGAAAAAGAGGTAGAGCTGAAAGCTTGTTTTTGTCTGAATAATTGTACCGAGGGAGTCTCTGTTGTTATAGAGGGAGAGGAGAGTGTTTACTCTTTTTCCAGGGAAGATGCAGAGGAAAAGTTTAAAAAAATTATCAGGGAGAGAGGACTATGAAAATAATGAATTTTTCAGAGGCAAATTGTAATAATTGTTATAAATGTGTGAGAACATGCCGGGTAAAAGCCATAAAGATAGAGGAAGATCAGGCACATATAGTCTCGGAACAATGTATTGTCTGCGGGCACTGTTTTTCCAGCTGTCCCCAGAATGCCAGAAATATTCATTCGGATCTTGAATTCGTGAAAAAAATGATTAAAAATGGCGAGAAAGTAAATATTTCCATAGCACCATCTTTTAGAGGCTTTTATGAAAAATCCGACAGCTTCATATGGGGACTCCAAAAATTAGGATTTAATCTAATAGAAGAAACGGCGGTAGGGGCCGACATCACCTCAAAATTATATGAAAATTATATATCGGAGAGTGATCAGGGGATCTATATAACAACTTGCTGCCCGTCGGTAGTCCTCCTGATAGAAAAATATTATCCGATGTTGATACCATATTTGATGCCTTTTACATCTCCTATGATCTCCCATGGTTATCTGTTAAAAAAAGAGAATCCAAAGGAAAAGACAGTTTTTCTGGGACCGTGTATAGCCAAAAAATGTGAATCATTATCTGAAAAACATACAGGAGCCATAGATGCAGTTTTAACCTTTGATGAGGTATCGCAGTGGCTGGAAGAAACAGGAATAGACTATCAAAACGGAGAATCCGGTGACCTGGATAAAATTGGAAGTAATTTCGGGAGCAGCTATCCTGTAGTAGGAGGAATCTTAGAGGGAATTACTGAGAGTATTGAAAAAAAAGGTCTGACTCAATTAAGAGTAGATGGCTTGGATGAATGTATAGAACTTTTTGATGAACTATCCAGAGGTAGTATCACCGGGACCTGTGTAGAGGTAAGTGTATGCAGACAAAGCTGTCTTGGGGGTCCCGGCGGGTCAAATGCTTCTTCAACCACTTTTTCCAGGGTACAGACGTTGAAAAAATATTTAAATGAGAATGATAGAAAAGCAGAAAATAATGAGAATATATGTGATATAGATTTTAGTGCTGGTTTTCATAATAAAAAATTTGAGGAAAAGATGCCCGGTGAAGATGAAATTTTAGAAATTTTGGGAACTCTGGAAAAATATAATAAAGAGGATGAGTTAAACTGCGGCGGGTGCGGATACGATACCTGCCGTGAAAAAGCCATATCTATATATAGGGGGATGTCTCACAAGGAGATGTGTATTCACTATATGAAAAAATGTGCTGATAAAGTTACCAATGAAATATTTGAAAATTCTCCCAATGCCATCCTTATATTAAACAATGAATATGAGATCATAGAGAGCAACATGGCTTTCAGCAGATATTTTGGAATAACTCCAAAAGAAGCTAGGGAGCGGTCTATAGAGGAGTTCGTATCCAAGGAGAAGTTGGAGAAGGTGTCTTCTGAAGGAGAAAATATTATTTGGAAAAAACAATCATTTTTAGATGGGGCACTTTATATGAGGATGAGTATTATATCGATGAATCCTAAGGAAGGGATCTTAATTTTACTCACCGACATAACCAGTGATGAGTTGAGAAAGGAAGAGATAAGGGCTTTAAAAGAAAAAACTTTTGAGATAACCCAGACAGTGATAGAAAAACAGATGAGAATCGCCCAGGAGATAGCCAGTCTGTTGGGAGAAACCACAGGGGAATCCAAGGTGGCCTTCAATAAATTAAGGGATGTATTCAACAAAGAGGAGAGTCTTTAATGGAATATTATATAGATGCTTCATATAAAAGTATAAATAAATTTGGTGAGGAACTCTGCGGAGACAAGGTAGAATCTATAAAAACAGAGGATGGGTGTCTTTTGGTGCTTTCTGACGGGCTGGGAAGCGGGGTCAAGGCAAATATCCTGGCTACCCTGACTTCGAAGATAGCCATAACCATGCTGAAGGGCGGTTCTACTATCGATGAGACCTTAGAAACAATAATGAATACCCTCCCCGAGTGCAAGGTGAGAAAACTTGCATATTCTACCTTTACAATTATAAAGTTAAATAATAATGGTGACTGTTATATGGTCGAATATGAGAATCCTCCTACGTTTTTCTATAGAGATGGTTGTGATGTTTTCATAGACAGGAAAGAAAGGGTTATAAAGGATAAAACTATTTTTGAGAGTCGTTTCAAATTTTATCCCGATGATCTATTGACCGTTGTCAGTGATGGAGCAGTTCATGCAGGGGTGGGAGAATATCTTAATTTGGGATGGCAGTGGGAAAATATAAATGATTTTTTGAGGGATATATCCCAGAAAAAATATGCAACAGATATAACCAATAGTTTACTGGATGTGTGCAAAACTCTATATAATGATAAACCGGGAGATGATACCACTGTTCTGTCGATAAAATTTCAGCCTGTAAAATATTTAAATCTATTTACGGGACCTCCTAAAAATATAGAAGATGATGAAGAATTTATAAAGAGAGTAGAGGAGTCCCGGGGAGTTATAGTGCTCAGCGGGGGGACTACAGCTAATATAATATCCAAAGCCTGGGATGAAGAGGTTAAGATCGATCTAGATGGATATGAAAACAACCTGCCTCCAGTGGGTTATATGAGGGGAGTAGATCTTGTGACAGAAGGACTGCTGACACTGAATAAAACTGTGGAGTATATAAGGGAATATATTTATGAAGGCAGGGAAATTGCCAGTGATGATGGGGCTGGGATCCTTGGGAGACTGCTCCTTTTTGATGCCAGTCATATAAAGATAGTAGCAGGAACTGCTGTAAATGCTGCCCATCAAAACCCGGATTTTCCAATTGATTTTAATATTAAATTAAAGGTAGTGGTGGAATTAGAAGCAATTTTAAAAGAATTTGGAAAGTCGGTGACCTTAGAATATGTGTAAAATTGAAAAAAACCTCCTTTCATGATAAAATTAAGTCTATTAATATAAATAATAACTAAAATAAAAACTTAGTCGCAGATTACGCAGAAAGGTGCAGATTTTCCCTGTGTAAATTAGAGGTTTTCAGTGTATCTCGAAGAGATCCATGTTCTGTGGGTTACTTGGATACGGAGTGAACGAAGAAAGCTCAGTGAAACTCTAACCTAACCTCGGTGAATCTCTGTGTAAACTTAGATTATACATTTAAATTTTTGTCTAATTATAAGAAAATTTAATACTTGTATACCATTTGTGTAATCTGTGTCAAAAGATAAGGTTCCAAGGATTCCGTCCTTGATACGGGTCTCTTTTCTCTATGAAAGAAAATGAGACGTAAAAGTTCAAGAAGGTTTATAATTGTCTTAATGAGTAAGTCACAATCGTCATTGTAGGAACAATGCTGCTGAAGCGAAACGACTATAAACTTCGAAATTTAAAACCTAAAGAAAAGTCAGATTTTAGTCTGCGTCAAAAGAGAAAAGATTCTAACCAAGAACAAAAGATTTAACTCTGAGACTCTATGCTGAGAGGCTTTAATACATTTTTTTTTTATTAATCATAGAAAAAATTAATAGTCGCATAACCTCTGTTTTAATCTGAGAAATCTGTGACAAAAAAATTGATTTTACGGAGGGGTAATTCATGAATTACCCGTACGATAAAGTAATATCAGGAGGAATAATATAATTATGGATAGAAAAAAGGTTTCGGTAGGTGGACAGGCTGTAATAGAGGGTGTCATGATGAAAGGACCCAAAGCGCTAGCTACAGCAGTGAGAAGACCCACGGGGGAAATAGTTTATAAGGTAACAAAATTAAAACCATCTATGAATTTTTTGACTAAGATTCCATTTATTAGGGGAGGGGCTATCCTGTTTGAAACTCTGATTTTGGGGACCAAAGAACTATCATTTTCTGCCAATGAGGCAGGGGAAGAGGAAGAAAAGTTAGGAGATAAGGAATTGATGATAACTGTAATAGCAGCTCTGGCTTTAGGAATAGGGTTATTTATGGTTTTGCCTTCAATTTTAAGTAGTTTTATGTTTAAAAATAATAGGATGAATGCAAATATTTTTGAAGGTATACTGAGAATATTATTTTTCCTTATATATATAAAGGCAATATCTTTTTCTAAGGAGATAAAGAGGGTCTTTGAATATCACGGAGCTGAGCATAAATGTATCTATGCTTTTGAAAATAATGAGGAATTAGTCAAGGAAAGTGCAGTAAAATATACTACTTTACACCCTAGATGCGGGACAAGTTTCTTGCTTATAGTGATGATAATAAGTATAGTTGTGTTTTCAAGCCTGGATTTTATGATCCCCCAACCTGACAATATGTGGATGAAGGTAGGACTGAAAGCTGTCTTAAGAATTGTATTCATGCCCTTAGTGGCAGGATTAGCCTATGAATTCCAAAAATATAGCAGTAAACATTTGGATAACCCGCTGTATAAGATGATAGCAATACCGGGACTCAGCTTACAAAAGATAACGACTAAAGAGCCTGATTTGGAGCAGTTGGAGGTAAGTATGGTAGCCTTGAGGGTAGCCCTGGGGTTAGAAGTGGATAATGCAACGGAAGTTTTTGAGAAATAATTTAAGGGGAGGTTGTCGTAATGGCAATTTCTCCTTTTTTGCAATTATATGGAAAAGGACTTTTAAAAGTCCGATAAACTTAGTATAATGAAGAGTAAAAAATTAATTAGAACTCTTTCCTTGTTGTCGGTTTTTCACAACTACCAAAATCAAGTGTAATTAAAACTTGATTTTGGATGTGAACTCTCAAATCGGAGCAAACTATTGCGAAAATATTTATAAAAAGGATGAGTTAAGATAAGGAGTGGAAATATAAGATGAAAAAGATAGAAGAGGTAGTTGTAATAGGTGCAGGATTAGCAGGAAGTGAAGCAGCATACCAGCTTGCTAAAAGAGGGGTGAAGGTAAAATTATACGAGATGAGACCTAAAAAAAATACAGAGGTTCATACTGGAGATAAATTTGGAGAATTAGTCTGCAGTAATTCATTGGGTTCAAATTTATTATCCAATGCATCCGGTTTAATGAAGGAAGAACTCCGTATGATGGGATCCCTTTTAGTGGAAATAGCAGATGAAACCCGTGTACCAGCGGGGCAGGCATTGGCAGTAGGTCGTGAGGAATTTGCCGAGATGGTAACTATGAGATTGGAAGCAGAAGAAAATATAGAGATAATAAGGGAAGAGTTAACGGAAATCCCAAAGGACAGCTATGTAATCATAGCCAGCGGCCCCCTATCATCAGATGGGATTACAGATGAAATTTTAAAATTAACAGGTGGAACCAACCTATACTTCTATGACGCAGTAGCTCCAATAGTAACTTTGGAATCCATAGATCAGGAGAAGGTTTACTACCAGTCCAGATACGATAAGGGAGACGGAGAATATATAAACTGTGGGATGACAAAGGAAGAGTATGAGAATTTCTACCATGAGTTAATAAACGCTGAAAGGTCACCGCTAAAAACTTTTGAGGAAGAAAAAGTTTTTGAAGCGTGTATGCCGGTGGAAAAAATGGCCAGCAGAGGGGAAAAAACACTGTTATTCGGGCCGTTGAAGCCAAAGGGATTAACAAATCCGCATAAAACAGAAAAAGACTATGCAGTAGTCCAGTTGAGACAGGACGATAAAGACGGGAAACTCTATAATCTGGTAGGATTTCAAACCAACTTAAAGTGGGGAGAACAAAAAAGAGTATTCCAAATGATTCCAGGATTAGAAAATGCTGATTTTATCAGATATGGAGTGATGCATAGAAATACATTTATAGATTCAACAAAGTTATTGAATAAAAGTTTAAATTTAAAAACTAATGAAAAGATCTTCTTTGCCGGGCAGATAACAGGGGGAGAGGGATATGTGGCAGCTATGGCAACAGGGATGATGTCGGCTATAAACTTATACCACCATATGCTGGGAGAGAAGGAATTTGTATTGGAAGACTTAACTTCTACAGGATCGATAATTAACTATATCACAGAGGAAGGAAAGAAAGAATTCCAGCCTATGGGACCAAATTTTGGAATTGTAAGAGCGCTGGAAGGACCAAGAGTAAGGGATAAGAGAGATAGAAATACAGCCTTAGGAGAAAGATCGGTAGAGTATATGAAGGAGAAGATAAAGGAAATAAAATATTAAGAGAATATGTAGGGGGTAATTCATGAATTACCCCTACGATAGATTGGTGTAAATCGGTGGCAGAAAAAAAATTTTTTAATCCGTGTTCTATGAATTTATTTAAAATAAAAATCAAAAGGGGGTGTTGTAATTTTGGAAAAACTGATAAAAGAATTTATCTACTATGAACAGTTTGGGCAGCAAAAAAGTGAAAATACCATAAAATCCTACAAAAAAGATTTGGAACAATTTTTAGAATTTATTGTAGGGCATGAACTTATTGAAAATATAGGTGAGGTGGAGGAGTTAAATTTAAGAGGTTTTGTACTCTACTTAGGCACTATCAATATAAGCAAGAGGTCTATAAGCAGAAAATTATCTACCCTGAGAACTTTTTTTAAATATTTAAAAGAAAATAAAGTTATAGATAAAAATCCGATAATACTTCTGAATAATCCATCCTTTGTGAGCAAATTTCCAGTTCTTTTAAAAAAAGAAGAGCTGGAAAGGCTGCGATCGGTGATTGATACCACTAAAACTAATGGAATCAGGGACAGACTCATCATAGAACTTTTGTATTCCAGCGGGATAAGGGCAGGGGAACTGCTATCGTTGGGGGAAAATATAGTGGACCTGGAGGAACGGGAAATAAAAATAGTAGGGAACAGCAGCCGGACTGTATTTTTTAGTCTGACAACAAAGAAATATCTGAAAGAGTATTTAATTGCAAAAAAAGAAAAATATGGTGAAAAATATAATTCTGATATTATTTTTGTCAATGGAAGCGGCACAAGATTAAGTGACAGGTCTCTACGCAGGATAATAGACAGGTACGCTAAAAAAGCAATGCTGGAAAAAGAGATAAGCCCTCATACATTCAGGCATACCTTTGGAGTATATCTCCTGGAAAAGGGGATGAATATTCATTTTTTACAGGAACTTATGGGACATACCAGTCCGGAGAGTACCAGGATATATGAGGAGCATATGATGGTAATCCGAAGGGGAATTAATAACTAATTGGAAGGAGGAGTGTAATTGAAATTTAGAGCAACTACGATATTAGCAGTAAAAGACGGAGATAGGGTAGCCATTGCCGGAGATGGGCAGGTAACTTTTGGAGATACCGTATTTAAGAATAAAGCAAAAAAAATAAGAAAATTTTATAATAATTCAATATTGGCAGGGTTTGCAGGAGCGGCTGCAGATGCCTTTGCATTATTTGATAAATTTGAAAATAAATTAGATGAATATGGCGGGAACCTGAAAAAAGCCTCGGTAGAGTTGGCTAAAGAATGGAGGTCGGATAAAGCTTTACGTGAACTGGATGCAATGCTGATAGTAGCAGATAAAAATAATTTATTAGTTTTATCGGGAACTGGAGATGTATTGGAAACTGATGATGACATAGCTGCTATTGGTTCCGGTGGGACCTATGCATATGCGGCGGCCAAAGCGTTGAAAAGACATACACAATTAGATCCCCATGAAGTGGTCCGTGAAAGTCTCCAGATAGCAGGAGAGATATGTATCTATACCAATACAAATATAAGTGTGGAAAAACTATATTAAATTAATACACATTAATTTAATATAAAAAAGTTCTTTTAGTGTAGTTAGTGTTATTTGTAACTAAAAGAAAAGTTCTAAGGGTTCCGCCCTTAACTGGGATCATTTCAGATATCGCGAGTATTTTATTTTTCTTTAATAACATTAGAAAAAAAAATGCGAACAAGAAATGATCCAAAGAAAATCAAGAAGTTTATAATGATCTTTATAAGTAAGTCACAATCGCCGTTTCTTTTATGGGTTGTTATATTAGGACGACGAAACGAAGTGGATGTCTTATAGCTGTAGTTGGACGATTATAAACTTCGATTTTAAATTAGCGTCATCCGCATTCTATTGATTAGTGTAGATTAGTGGCAAAGAAGAATAAGGAGTAGAAATATGAGTTTTATAGTAGCAGTAGATGGCCCGGCGGGATCGGGAAAGAGCACCATATCAAAGATGGTAGCAAAAAAATATAGACTAACGTATCTGGATACAGGGGCTATGTATAGGATGATAGCCTTTACATCCATAAGGGACGGGGTAGATTTAGATAATATAGAAGAGGTCGTGAACCTGCTGGACAGAGTAAATATAGATATGAAAGATGGTAAATTTTATGTGGACGGGGACGATGTGAGCTTAGAGATAAGAACTCCTGAGGTTACTGCAATAGTATCTAAAGTAGCTGCCATAAGGGAAGTCAGAGTAAAGCTGGTGGATCTTCAAAGAAAAATATCGGAAGGAAAGGATGTTATCTTAGATGGAAGGGATATCGGGACAGTGGTATTTACAAATGCGGATCTTAAAATATTTTTAGTTGCGTCTCCAGAGGAAAGGGCTAAAAGAAGAGTTTTGGATTTTAAAAATAAAGGAATCGATGAAAAATTTGAAGATGTTTTGAGTGAAATAATCAGAAGGGATGAATTTGACTCCAACAGAAAGGAAAGTCCGTTAAAAAAAGCTGAAGATGCTGTGGAGATAGATACGAGTTTTATGAATATAGATGAAGTTGTAGGAGCTATATCAGAGCTGGTAGAAGAGAAAAGATAGTAACTCCCCCTTTTGTTCCCCCTCTTAGTATAAGTGGGGGAGGTAGATCTTTGGGAGAAGGAAAAAGGAGTTAGAACAAGGTTCCAAGGATTCCGTCCTTGATACGGGTTCATTTACGATTCACGATTATTAAAATTAGATGTAACTAAATCTAATTTAAAATGTGACTGAGCAAAAGAAACGAACCAAAGAAAAGTAAGAAGATTCTTATACTTTCTCGTTATGGTTTCTCGATTGACGAGTACGAAATTTTATTCTAGTTATAAGAAAATTACGATGTCACAGAGAAGCCGAAGCAATAACCTCTGTCACGATCGTTGTTGTAGAAACAGTACTGCTGAAGTGGGACGACTATAAACTTCATTTTTAGAGTCAAAATAAAAGTCAAGATTAAAAAAGTCAGATTCTAGTCAGCGTCAAAGGTAGAAGGTTCTAACCTA
Source organism: Psychrilyobacter piezotolerans (assembly GCF_003391055.1). Taxonomy (NCBI): domain Bacteria; kingdom Fusobacteriati; phylum Fusobacteriota; class Fusobacteriia; order Fusobacteriales; family Fusobacteriaceae; genus Psychrilyobacter; species Psychrilyobacter piezotolerans. The sequence goes on along the minus strand of NZ_QUAJ01000001.1, from coordinate 17,184 downwards.
AAAGAAATTTTTTTAGATCCGTGTAAATTAGAGAGTTTTCAGTGTATCTCGAGAGAGATCCGCGTTCTATGGTTTATAATCTGTGTAAATCTGTGCAATCTGCGACAAAGAAAAAGCTTCTGTGCTGTGGGGCAGTAGAAATTTATACATTTAAATTTTTTTCTAATTATAAGAAAATTTAATACTCGTATATCTTTAGTGTATATTGGTGGCAAAAGAGAAAGAAGTTGATTTATGGAGGGTAGATTCATAAATTACCTGTACTGTAAAATTTTGTATATTTGGTTAAAATCGTAAGGGGTGAGTGGGATAAATAAAAAAATTATATACGGAATAGGGATAATCTCTATTCTGATAATAGCTATATTATTCAGATGGTATAACGGGAATAAATATGAAAGACAGATAAAGTTGCAGGAAGATCTGGCTGTAGAAAAAATAATGAAGGAAGTCAAAGAATATGCAGTTATAAATGGAAGACCTGTTCAAAATGATGAAATAAAATACTCCTTTGACCTTAAAAAAGGAACAAACTTAAACCTGGAGAGCGATACCTTACAAGTTAGGGAGATCCCCAAAGGGGAGAAAAAAGAAATTATTTACAGTGATTCAAAGGGAAAGGAAAAATTAATCCTGGAAATAAATTATTTTACCCCTCCGAAATTAGCTATATTGATAGATGATGTAGGAATGAATACAAAAACTACAACTTATTTTAAAAAAATAGACGGAGCATTAAGTTTTGCAACTATACCATATCTCCCCAAGACCAGACAGGCAACCAGGATATTAAAGGATGCAGGATTTGAAGTTATCCTGCATATGCCCATGGAAGGATCTAACGATACTTTAAACATGAGGACCGAGGGACTGATAAAACCATCTATGACTGAAAAAGAAATCTATGATAAATTTGACGGTGCAATAGAAAATTTAGGAGCAGTTAAGGGATTTAATAATCATATGGGATCTGAATTTACAAATAATCCTGGAAAAATGAGGGAACTCCTGTCCTATGCAAAGAAGAAAGAGATGTTCTTTATAGATTCTAATACCAACAGTAAGAAAGAGGGATATAAGGTAGCTAAGGAATTAGATATCCCTACCTACTATACATCTTATTTTATAGATAATTCCCATAAGAAGGGAGATATTATGGAAGCTATAAAGGTGTCTGTAAGGTTGGCCAAAGAAAGAAAAAAAGTCTTAGTGATCGGTCACTATAGAAGAGAAACAGCAGAAGCTATATATGAAATGTTGGATTATATAGAAGGGGAAGGGGTAGAATTGGTGCCGATCAGTGAAGTATTGGAATAGTGTAAAGGTAGGAGGATAGATGAAAAGGAAAGAGAGTAGTGTTAAGGGGTATACAATGGTATTTGCTTCTACAATGTTTTTCTATATAATGACTTTATTTGTAAAGATGATAACGAAAGATGGAAGGATACCCAGTACAGAGGTGACGTTTTTTAGATTTTTAATTGGGTTCATCATGGTAAATATAGGGATGATGAAAATAGGATATAAAATTAAGATGGTAAATAAAAAAGCGGTATTGTCCAGGGGTTTTTTTACGGCATTGGCCATATTGTTATTTTTTATAGTGATACAATATTCCACAACAACCAAGGCAAACATATATAACCTAACCTACCCTATATTTGTGACGATATTTGGTCCGCTTTTGCTAAAGGATGAAAGGTGGACGTTAAAAAATATTATAGGTGTAGCCATAGCCTTTGTGGGAATATTCCTGATATCTGGGTTGGCGTTGGGAGTGGTTACCTGGGTGGATGGATTGGGATTGTTTATGGGATTTGTAGCAGCAGCCGGGATAATTGCTCTGCGAAAAGCCAGGGAAACAGATGATTCCAGCACGATCTTATTTTACCTTATGAGTATAGGACTGGTTATGACTGTGATCCCGTTTGGCCGCCAATTTAAGGTGCCGACCCCTAAAGAAGGACTGTTATTATTGGGAATGGGAGTGTTTTCATATCTGGGACAATATACCCTGACCAACGGATTTAAATATGTAAAAGCACTGGAGGGAAGTCTGATCTCTTCCAGCAGAATATTTGTAGCTGCTATATGCGGTATATTATTCTTAGGAGAACCATTTAGTGTGAGTATACTAGGTGGGGGAAGTCTGATATTTATAGGGATAGCATTGGTCAGTATAAAGGGGAAAGAGAAAAAACAATTAAAAATTGAGAAATTATAAAAAAATCTTGGATACGGAGATACACAGAGGAAAAGAAAGTGCACGGAGAAAGCTCAGGAAATCTCTGCGTTGATAGATTTACTTTGTGAACTTAGTGAAAGTTCCAAGGATTCCGCCCTTGATACGGGATACCTTGATGCCACGATTATTAAAATTTATTCTAATTTATAGAATAAATTTTAAATGTGGGAAAGAAAAGCTAACGGAAAAATTCAAGAAGGTTTCTGACTCTTCCTTTTTATGGTTTCTCGATTGACGAGTACGAAATTTTCTTATAGCTATAAGAAAATTACGATGTCAAAGAGAAACCGAAGCTAAAACCATCTTGTCTTAGAAAGTAAGTCACAATCGTCATTGTAGAAACAGTACTGCAGAAGCTCAACGACTATAAACTTCGATTTTTAAAATCTGGAAAAAATAAATTTATAAAGGGTGATTCATGAATTGCCCTTACTTATTAATTTGTGCGGAGCACATAGGGGGTAAGGATAATTTTATATAATTTAATACGAATAATATTGTACATACCTTTAGGGGTAGGGATGATATTTTCCAATAAGTTGAGAAAATTTGTAAAAAAAAGGTTGTTTCAAAAGATAAACATAAGGGAAAAAAAAGAGACCATATGGATTCACTGTGCATCTGTAGGAGAGGTAAATTTAGCGGAACCTATAATAAATAAATTTTTGGATAAAACAGGTACAAAAATTCTCCTGACCATGATGACGGATACCGGGATGGAAACAGCCGGGAAGAAATATGCAGATGAGGCCAGGGTAGACCTTTTATTTTTTCCCTTGGATGATTATTTTTGTATAAAGAAAATTTTAAGAAGGATAGTACTAAAAAAATTAGTGATCATAGAGACTGAGATATGGCCCAACTTAATTCTTTCATGCTCCAGAAAATCAGAGGTAGTTTTGATAAATGGAAGAATTTCAGACAGGAGTATAGGTTCCTATCTGAAAATAAGATTTTTACTGGGGAAAATTTTTCAAAAGATAGACATATTTATCATGCAGACTGAGCAGGATAAAGAAAGAATTATATCCCTAGGAGCTCCTAAGGATAAAGTTTATAACTATGGAAATTTAAAGTTTAATATTGAACTGCCGAAATATGAAAAAAAAGAATTGGATGATTTAAGGGGAAAAATAAATGCAAAAGGCAGAAAAATACTGGTAGCAGGGAGTACAAGAGACAACGAGGAGGAGTATCTGCTGGAAGTTTTTGAGAAGTTAGATAACTACCTCCTGATATTGGTACCCAGGCATATAGAGAGGACCACAGATATATGTGAAAGGCTGCTGCAGAAATATAACTATCAAAGGTGGACAGATATTTATAAGGAAAAAAGCGAATTTTCCCCTTCAGATGTAGAGATAATTCAAGAATTATCCAAGAAAGATAGGGAGATAATAATAGTGGATAAGATAGGGGAGCTGCGTAAATTATACGCCATCGCAGACATAGCATATGTAGGAGGGACTCTGGTGGATGTAGGGGGACATAGTTTACTGGAGCCATTATTTTACAGGAAACCACCTATTTTCGGGCCTTTTACTCAAAATGTAAGGAGTATTGCAAGGGAAGTAACAGCCAGGGAGATCGGGACACAGGTGAATGGGGTAGAGGAGCTGTACAAGGCAGTTAAGAATTATGAATTAGAAAATAAAACACCGAGAAATAAAGACAGTAAAATTGATATAGAAAACAGGATAGATAAGTTTTTTGAGGAAAACAGCCATGTGGTGGATTTGACCTTTGAAAAGATAATGAATCGAAAGTAAGTCACAATCTTCATTGTAGGAACTCAAAGAGATCCGCGTTCAAAAGATTAAGATTTCTGTAGATTGGTTGCAAAGAAAGACCTAAGGATTCCATCCTTAACTGGCTCCATTTACTTTTTTTCTGAAAAAGAAATAGAGGAAAGAAAAGCAGACTTTTTCTAAATGATGTTATAGAGTGAGACCGTGGATCCCCGTTTCTTAGTGGGATGCCTGACGGGCATGGTGGGCACGACGAAACTCGTAAGATATTTACTGTGAAGTTAGGTAACATCTAGAAAAAGGGATTAAAGTCAGAACCAAAGAGAGGTTATAACCAAGAAAAAAGTGTTTTAATCTGTGAAAATCAGAGTATTTTCTGTGTATCTCGATAGAGATCCGCGTTCTATGGATTATACTAAAAACTTCTGTGTAATAGCATTAATTCTTTAATTAGTGTAGATTGGTGGCAGGGAAAGGTTCTAAAAATCTGAGTAAATCTGTGTAATCTGCGACAAAAACTAGATTCTAAAGGTTTCGCCTTTAATACGAGTTACTTTGATGCCACGATTATTAAAATTAAGTGTATTTAAAACTTAATTTTAAATGTGGGAAAGAAAAATTAACGAAAAAGTTCAAGAAGGTTTATGACTCTTCCTTTTTATGGTTTCTCGATTGACGAGTACGAAATTTTCTTATAGCTATAAGAAAATTACGATGTCAAAGAGAAACCGAAGCTAAAACCATGTTGTCTTAATGAGTAATACACGATCGTCATTGTAGAAACAGTACAGCTGAAGCTCAACGACTATAAACTTCAAATAGAAAAACAAACAAAACTGAGCTTTGTCCGCCAGAGACACGAGTATCTAAATTACTTTTATTTGAAATAAAATAATTTAGAATGTGGCTAGAGGCGGAAACAGGTGGAGTATGATAGAAGGTTCTGAAAATATTTTATTCATTAGGGTTGTCTGTGGTAAAAATTATTTTTACCTTAGTTTTAAAGAGTGATATTGACAGAATATGGAAATTTTAGTATACTGAAATGTACTGAAAATGACAGGGACAAAAATACAAAATAATAACTAAAAAAACATATATATAACATAGAAGTATTAAGGTATTGTTGATAAAAATTGGAGGCAAGATGTCAAATATAAAAAATGATAACAATGTAGGAGAGATGTGGAAACACTTTTTTAACTACGAAAGAAAACATTATAATCCATATATGGTAAAGTTAGCAGAACATCCAAATCATATCATGTATGATAAGGAAGTTATGGATTCTTATAAGGGTAAGTGGAATGAATTTTTCAAAAATGAACATCCAATTTACCTGGAGATTGGTTCTGGCAGCGGAATGTTTGCCAACAACATGTGTGTAAGGTATCCTGAGAGAAACCATATGGCTTTGGAGATAAGATTTAAAAGACTGGTTCTTTCAGCTAGAAGATCTGAAAAATTAGGATTAGACAATTTATTGTTTATAAAAAGACGTGGAGAAGAGATCACCAACTTTATAGGTCATGAAGAGATGGCAGGGCTGTATATCAACTTCCCGGATCCATGGGAAGGGAAGGAAAAAAACAGGATCCTTCAGCCAAAGTTATTTGCCCTGTTAGATGAGATTTTAGCAAAAGACGGAAGGCTATTCTTTAAAACGGATCATGATAAATACTATGAAGACGTATTAGAATTTATGCCGGAAGTAGAAGGGTATGAGGTGGTATATCATACTGCTGACCTGCATAACAGTCCATTGGCAGAGGAAAATATCATGACTGAATTTGAAAGTCTGTTTACATATAAGCACCAAAAAAATATCAATTATATAGAGATAAAGAAATTAGGTAAAAAATAAAAAAACTAGTTATGAGTAGCACGACTATAAATTTCGGATTAAAAGTCTTAACAAAGAAGATCTAAGGGTGTCACCCTTAACGGACTCTGTTTCAGATATGCGAATATTTTATTTTCCTCTAATAACATTAGAAAAAAATAAAAATGCAGAAAAAGAAACGAACCAAAGAAAAGTAAGAAGATTCTTATACTTTCTCGTTATGGTTTCTTTTCGTAAAAGAAGCTGAAGCAATAACCATTTGATGTTATAGGGGTAGGTCAGAGGAAATACTCGTCTTTTTACAGCTACAGTCCTCGCTTCACTGCGGAACTTATTCTGTTGTACGACTAAGTAGAATATTTACTAAGAAGTAGAATAACATCTAGAAAAAGATTTTTAATCAAAAAGAAGAAAACTTCTGTGCTATAGCAGTAAAATATTTGATTGGTGGCAAAAAAGTCAGATTTTAGTCAGTGTCAAAAATAGAAAGATTTTGATTTTAAAAATTCGTGTGATTCGTGACAAAGAAAAAGGTTTTTTTTAACCAAAAGCAGATCTTTTAAAATTAGTGTAAATTGGTGGCAAAAATAAATAAGTAATAATAAATATATAAATAATATTTTACTCCGTGAAACTCAGTGATCTCTGTATCTCTGTGTTGGATCAGTTAAATATTTAAAATAAATCTAAGAAGAGGTGGATCATGGCAAGTTATGTAGTAGTAGGAACGCAATGGGGAGACGAAGGTAAAGGAAAAATTATCGATGTATTAGCACATAAGGCTGATTATGTAGTTAGATTCCAAGGTGGAAATAATGCAGGACATACAGTAGTAGTAAATGGAGAGAAATTTATCCTTCACTTATTACCTTCAGGGATGTTACACGGAAATGGTAAATGTGTAATCGGGCCGGGAGTAGTAGTGGATCCAAAGGTATTATTACACGAGTTATCAACTTTAGAGGAAAAAGGAGCTAAGGTAGATCACTTATTTATCTCTGATAGAGCTCATCTTATCATGCCTTACCATGTTCAATTAGATATCGTAAAGGAAGAAGCCAGAGGAGAAAACAAGATCGGTACAACAAAAAGAGGAATAGGACCTTGTTATTCCGATAAGATAGCCAGATGCGGAATAAGAGCAGTAGACTTGTTGGATATGGAAGCATTAGGAAGAAAATTAAAGATAAACTTAGATGAAAAGAATGAATTATTTACAAAAATTTATAATACAGAACCTATGAGTTATGATGCAATCATGGCAGATTTTACAGAATATGCTGAAAAATTAAAGCATAGAATAGGTGATTTTGTTCCTGAGATCAACGAAGCATTAGATAACGACAAGGTAGTAATGTTTGAGGGAGCTCAAGCTATGATGCTGGATATCAACTATGGAACTTATCCATATGTAACTTCTAGTTCACCAACTTCTGGCGGAGTTACTACAGGTGTAGGTGTAGCCCCTTCTAAGATCGACAGAGTAATCGGTGTTATGAAAGCATATACTACCAGAGTAGGAGAGGGACCTTTCGTTACAGAATTAAATGATGAAACAGGAGAAAATTTAAGAGCAGTTGGAAGCGAATTTGGTGCAACTACCGGCAGACCAAGAAGATGCGGATGGTTAGATGCTGTAGTAGGTAAGTATGCGGTAATGATAAACGGTCTTACAGATGTAGTAGTAACAAAGATAGATGTATTAAGCGGATTGGATGAATTAAAGATATGTACAGGATATGAGATAGACGGAAAGGTATGGACTACTATACCGTCAGCTATCGAGATGACTGAGAGAGCAACACCGGTATATGAAACATTACCAGGATGGTCTGAAGATATTACAGGGATCAGAGAATACGATGAATTACCTGAAAACTGTAAAAAATATATAGCTAGAATGGAAGAAATAATCGGATGTGAGATCACTATGATTTCAGTAGGTCCGGACAGAACTCAAAATATATTCAGAAAAGAATTTTAATAGATAATACATATAAGAGGCAGCTTCGGCTGCCTCTTGTTTTTATTTTTGATGGGGGGTAAATGGCGGTGTTACCTGGTTGGTAGATATGGTGGATATGGTTGATAAACCCGTACTGACAGAACCGTTGGAATCCTTATCGTCCATACCAAAGGCAGTCAGAAAAGAATCAGCCAGGTCGGTATCATCATCCGTACCAGAGGCAGTTATGGAAGAACCGGTCAGGGCGGTAACGGTCTGCCCATCATTTTCCGGGATGTTTATCGATACACCGATTAAAATGGCAAGGAAAAAAAATAAAAATGTTTTTTTCATATTAATTACCTCCTTTTTTAGTTCAGAGTGCTGAAGACTTTTATTATTAGGAAATTATACCCGTAAGGACAGCATCAAAATACTACCTGTCTGGATGCAACGTCACGTTGCTTTTTTATCGTCAATTATTAATAAAATCCCCCTCATTGACAATATATAATCATTTTTTTAAAATTTCTCATCTGAAGTTAATAAATCATTCATAGGAATCCTATCGCTTATCATACAGATATGATTCAACAGGTGAATATTGAAGGTACAAAATTCAAAATTCAAAATATAGTAATCTGAAAAATCTGCGACAGAAACAAATTCTAAAGAGTCCCTCTTTAATACGGGTTCATTTCTCAGCTTGATCTGAGAAACAGAACCAAAGAGGATCAAGAAGGTTTATAATTGTCTTAGTGTAGTAAGTCACGATCGTCATTGTAGGAACAGTACAGCTGAAGTGTAACGACTATAAACTTCGGAATTTAAAAATCAAAAGAAAAAGAATTTTAATAAAAAGTGGGTTTGAATTTAACAAAAAGTTAAGAGAAAGATAGCAAAGCTATCTTTCTCTTATATTCTAAGTTTGGTGGTGTCACGAATATTAAAATTGATTCTAACTTTAGAATAAATTTTAAATGTGATGGGAACCATAAAAGGAGGGAAGAAAGTTCCAAGGATTCCGCCCTTGATACGGGATACCTTGATGCCACGATTATTAAAGTTTACTCTAATTTATAGAATAAATTTTAAATGTGGGAAAGAAAAGTAACGGAAAAGGTCAAGAAGGTTTATATGTAGTCTTAATAAGTAAGTCACAATCGTCATTGTAGGAACAGTACAGCTGAAGTGTAACGACTATAAACTTCGATTTTTAGCCTGAAAAGAAATATCTTATCTTTGTGGAACTTAGTGATCTCATTTCTTAGTGATGAACAATCTGTGAAAATTAGATTTTAAATTTGTGTAATCTGTTTCAAAAAAAAAGATTCTAAAGATTCCCTCTTTAATACGGATTCATTTCTCAGAGAGTTTAGTGTAAAGAAAAAAACTTAAACAAAACTTAAAATAATTTTAGTTGTCGAATAAAAATGTGGTAAAATGAAAAGCGGTTAGCCTCCTGTATTATAAGTTAGTATTGGGATGTGGAATTTATTTGAAATTTCAGACAGCAGAAAAAAATTTAAGAAATGCAAATTTTTTTATTATTATTTGTGGTAGAATGATTGTTGAAATATAAAAAAATAAAAAATATAAGAAAAAGATAAAAAAATTAGGAGGAAAGAAATTGAAAAGAAAAAAAAGAGAGGAAGATTTGAGATATGAATGGGAAAATGAAGATGATGAAATAGAACTGATGGATCTGGTTTTTATCCTCATAAGGAGCTGGAAACTTATTGTCATGACTGCGCTGCCGGTAATGATCTTAGGGGCTGTTTTCGCCATGACAAGACCGGACATATACCGGGCAGAAGCCACTCTTATGGTATCCAGCGGGCAGATCTATTCGGTAAACAACCTGGATAATGCTGAAATTTCTAAAAACCAGAAGTTAGTATCAACATATACAGAGATAGCCAAGAGTAAGAGTATTATGAGAAGTGTAATCAGAAAATTAGATCTGGATATGGAACCGGAAGGTATAGCAAACTTATTGAAAGTAACTCCTGTGGATGACACAGAGTTCATTAAGATAAGTTATACGGATAAAAATGCCCAGAGATCCGCTCTTTTGACCAACGAGGTAGCAGGAGAATTTATTTCAAAGATAAAAAAAGTAATGAGTTTTGAAAATTTAAAAATTGTAGAAAAAGCAACAGTACCTGAAAAAGCTCTGCCTAAAAAAAGAGCTCTTATCCTGGCAGTTTCAATGGTACTGGGAGTTATGGTTGGAGTTTTTGCAGCCTTTATGGTTGAATTTTTACACAGTAAATTAAGAAAACCTGAGGATATAGAAAAAATAATGGGATGTTCGGTTCTGGCCAACATACCGGATTTTAATATTGAGAAAATGGGAGAGAAATAATGATGGATAAACAGATATCAAGTGAAAGAAAGATGTTTTTTAAAGGGGACCAGGACAGTCATCTGGCAGAATCCCTCAGGGTTCTCAGGACCAATATACATTTTATGGAGGAAAAAGAAAACAGGATAGTGGTCTTTACAAGTACCATCCCAAGGGAAGGAAAGAGTACTATAGCTGCCAACTATGCCATGTCTGTAGCTATAAGCGGGGAGAAGGTACTCCTGGTAGACTGTGATATAAGGAGACCCCGGGCTCACAGCAGTTTCGGAATAGAGATAACTCATGGTATGGGAAGTGTTCTTTTGGGAGATAAAAAAATAGAGGATGTAATCCTGAAAGATATAGAGGAAAACTTGGATATCCTGCCCTCCAAGCATCTGAGCCAGAATGTAACGGAATTATTTTTGGGGAACAAGATGAAAGATCTATTGAAGGCGTTGAGAGGGAAATATGACCTTATAGTACTGGATACCCCTCCCCTTGTGGTAGCTACCGATGCAGTGATTCTTTCGGAATATGCAGACGGGGTAGTCTATGTCTGCGGATATGATATGGTATCCAAGAAGGAACTGCTTCAGTCAAAAGATATGCTGGATCGTGCAGGAGCCAATATCTACGGAATAGTAGTAAATAAGATAGATAAAAGAGGTTATTCATACGGGAATTACGGGTATTACAACAATAATTACAGTTATTATGAGGAATATATAAAAGGGGATAAATAATGACAGATCTCCACTGCCATATTCTGCCCGAAATAGACGACGGCTCCAAAGGTATGGATGAATCAATAGAGTTGATCTTATCGGCTCAAAAATTAGGATATAAGAAAATGTGCTGTACCTCCCATTACAGAGCAGGAAGGTATGAAAATAAAAATTATGATAAGATTTTAAAAAAATTAAGAGATCAATTGGAGATAAACAAGATAGATATGGAACTTCTGGAGGGGAATGAACTTTTTTTAGATCTGGACGGCCTCCGTGCACTCAAAGAAAAAAAAGTAAAAACTTTGAATAGAAGTAATTATATTTTGGTGGAAGCCATCCCGGGGATGACACCCATGGCTTTAAAAAAATCACTGGAAAGAATCATAGATCTGGGATACAGGCCGGTTTTGGCTCATGTGGAAAGGTATCCTTTTATAAATTTTAAAACCTTATATAAATTTAAAAAAATAGGGGTTGTGACCCAGGTAAACCTCAAATCACTGAGATGTAAAAAAGAAATATACAGGTGGATAGACTTAAACCTTGTAGATATTCTGGCCAGTGATGTTCACGACAAAAAATACAGGAACTATGAGCTGGAAGATATAATAATGGAGATAGACAATAAGTTCGGGAGGAAAACCAGGGAAAGACTCCTTATGGGAAATCCTGAAAAAATAATAAATAACGAGGATATAGAGGGGACTATAGATGAAAAAAAGATTTCTGATACTGGCATTGATGACGATAACTTCATTAAATGTTTTTTCAAAAGATTTAAATTTAGAAGAAGCACTTAAGATTGCAGAAAATGAAAATCCGGAGATAAGAAGGGAAAGAATTACTCTGGATATAAAAAAACTGGAAGAAAGAAAGAAAAAGAAAGCATTTTTACCTAAAGTATCCATCAGTGTGGATGGAAGTGATACCGCCTATGATGATAACCTGAATCCCTTTGATAAAAGTGCAGGAGTGGAAGCCAGGATTTCTATGCCGCTCTTTACAGGGGGGAAACTCACCAATGAATATAAAAAATCCAGGTTAGAGTCGGAAAAAATATCCCTGACTAATATCCTGTTAAAATATGATATAAGAAAAGATGTTATAGAAAAATATTTTGAGGTATTGAACTTAAAAAAACAGGCAGATATTTTACTCGGGGTAAACAATACCCTGAATAAGCAGAGGGAAAGACTGGAAAAGCTCTACAGCAGCAATAAACTGGTGAAAAAATCCGATGTACTCAGGGTAAAGAGTGATATACTGGGTAATGAAGTAACCTTATTAGGAGTGAATCAGCAGGCTGAGATAAAAACATATGAACTGCAGATCCTGCTGGGAATATCCATGGATGAGCCTTTAAACATAGAAGAATTTGATTATACAGCTTTGGATCTGAATAAATTTTTCCTGGACGGCGATATAGCAAAGGCACTGGATGAGGGAAGCAGGGTGAAAAAAAGTGAGATAGATCTGAAAAAAAGTGAGATAGATGTAAATATAGCCAGGGCGGCATATTACCCCAAAGTAGGACTGGGGTTTGAAAAGAATTTCAAGAGGGACAGCGATGGTCTGGATTCCTATAGAATAGCTGTAGGATTTAACTGGAATATATTCAGCTGGGGTGCAGATATGGATACTGTGGCTCAAAACCAGTACAGGGTGGATCAGGCCGCCATTGATCTGAGGAAGATGAAGGATGAGGTAGTACTGGAACTCAAGGAAAAGTACAGCAATATGATGACCCTGTCCAGGCAGGTGGAGGCACAGAATATAAAGGTGGAAATAGCCGATGAAAATGCCATGATAGATACACTGAGATACAATAATTCATTGATGAGTTCATTTGAATACTTAGACAGTATAGATAAACTGAGAGCAGCAGAGGAAGATTATTATACCCTTCAGAGGGAACTGATGTTAGCTGTAGATACATATGAAAATGCGTGGAGATAGGAAACTTAATCACGGAGAAAAGAGAACACTGAGGCACACGAAGAAAAAAACTTAGTCACCAATAAACACCAATGGTCACGAAAAAACAGGATTTTATATTTTATGGGTTTGAAATCCAAAAAGTTAAGAGAAAGACAGCGGAGCTGTCTTTCTCTTATAAACAAAAATTTGGTGTCCCAGCGGTCACATTTCATGATTAGCTTTTAAATTAGAAAGCTAATCTGAATATTCGCGAAACTCCGTAAAGGGAATAGTTCTAAAGAGTCCCTCTTTAATACGGGTTCATTTCTTAGCTTGATCCAAGAAACGAACCAAAGAAGATCAAGAAGGTTTATAAGTTGTCTTAATAAGTAATACACGATTGTCACTGTAGGAACAGTACAGCTGAAGCTCAACGACTATAAACTTCGCTTCAAACAAAAAAATAAAAACTTCTGTGCCATAGCAATAAAAGTTTATAAATTAGTGTAGATTGGTGGCAAAAAAGGATTTCTTTGTACTAAAGGAGTGAAGATTTTATTAGTAAATTAAAAAAGTTTTAGATATTTAGGAGATGAATATGAAAAAGAAAATAATTATAGCTGTAACAGCTCTTTTAATTATAGGGGGAGGCTTTACAGTTTTAAAAAATAAAAACAATAAAGATACGGCTTCGGTGAGGCTGGTAAAGATAAGCAATGAAAATATTTCTGAAAATTTGAAATTTGAAGGAATAGTAAATGCCAGAAAAACCTACGGACTGTATAAAAAAGTTCCCATGATCATCGAGGAAGTGAATATCAATCCGGGAACCATGGTAAAAAAAGGAGACGAACTGATTGTATTCAGCGGGGTGGGATCCAATGGATTTGAAAATACAGGTGTTTCCAGTATTTTTATTGAGTTAGAGGAAAAAAAATTAGAAGTGGAAGTTCTGGAAAAACAACTGACAGAATTAGAAAGAAAGGAAAAGGTTGTAAAATTCCAGTTGGACAACGCCAACAGTACGGCTGAAATCATGAAAGAACTGTTGGAGCAGGACGGGGTATCTTCCCTGGAAGCGAATAAATACATAACAGATGCTGCATTAAAAGATCTGGAATATAACAATGTAATAAAGGATATATCCCTGGCTGAGCAGAGACTGAAGATAAAATCAGACGGACTGGATGAAGAGATGAAGGAGATGAGCCGGAATCTGGCAGCTCCTGAAAACGGGATAATAACTGAAGTTTTTGTGGAAAACGGGATGATGGCAGTTCCGGGAAAACCACTGTTAAGTTTTGCATCTTTGGATGGCGGACTGGAAGTGAAGGTGCTTATCCCAGTCTATCAGTCCCAGGGAGTAGCTACAGGAGCCGGTGTAGATATTATTTCCAAGGGTTCTTTGGAAGAAAAAAGATACAGGGGTAAGGTAATCTCTATCTCCAGTGTAGCCGTGGTGATGAAAAACGGAAATAACGAAGAAAGATATCTGACTGCCACTGTGGAACTGGATGATACTAAAGGACTGCTGCCGGGAGCCAATGTAGGAGTGGAGATCTCAGGGAAGGCACTCAGCGGGATAAATGTAGTGGATGCCTTTTCTGTAATAGAGGAAAACGGTAAAAATTATGTCTATATAATAGAAAATAACAGGGCCAGAAGGGTAGAGATACAGACAGGAATAAAGACCCTGTCAAAATATGAGGTGTTAAATCTCCCGGAAGGAATGGAAGTAGTGGTGAACCCGTTTAAGGTAAGGGACGGGGAGAAGGTTCTTGTAAAAAGTAATCAATAGAGAAAAAGATTAGTCACGAAAAAAACAATAAAAAATTTAGCCACCAATGAACACCAAACTGATAAAAAAGATTAAAAAGATTTAGTCGCAGATTACGCAGACTGACGCAGATTATTTATGGAGTGATAAATATGAAAGAATTTTTATATAAAGAATTATCTTATGAAATTATTGGTTTAGCTATGGAAGTGCACAGAGAGTTAGGAACTGGATTTTTAGAAAAAGTATATGAAAATGCTTTAATGATATTATTTGAAGAAAAAAATCTGAAATCAAGACAACAAGAGCCAATTAAAATAAGTTTTAGAAATAAAATTATTGGTGATTATATAGCTGACATAATTGTAGAAGATAAGATAATATTAGAATTAAAATGTACTTCAAAAATAATTGAAGTTCATAAAGCTCAAATAGCAAATTATCTTAAGGCTACAGGAAAAAAAATCGGTATCATAATTAATTTTGGTAATAAAAGTTTAGAAATAGAAAGAGTGGTTATGCAAAATCTGAGTGAATCTGTGTAATCTGCGACAAAAAAAGACTTATCTCAGTGAACTCTGAGTCTCTGTGTTGATAAATTTTCTTAATTCGTGTAATTCGTGACAAAGGTTTATAGATTTTAATTTATATAAAAAGTTTAAGGGAGAGAAAAATATGATTTTTTGGATGGTATATCGTATTCTTATGGGAAATAAACTCCGGAGTGCAGTACCCCTGGTGGGGATAATAATAGGAGTAGCTTCTATCATGGGGATATTTGCCATATCCAGCGGAGGAGAAGCAGCGGTAAAAAAAGACCTAGCCAGCATAGCAGAAAACAGGGTCCTGATAGGAAGCAGCCGGGGATATGACTTAGAGGACCTGAAGTTACTGGAAAATCTCCCCGTAGTGGACTATGTATTTTCTCCCGAGATGAATATGACGGTCAGTTATGATGAACTGAATAAGGTAAAGCTGGAAGGATATACGAGATCTGCCATTGAAGGAAAGGAATTAGAGGTTGAAGGCACTGCCAATATCAGGGGAAGGGAAGTCCTGATCGGCGACAGAACAGCCGAAAAAATATTTAAGACATCTCATGCCGTTGGAAAAATATTTCAGATAAATCTGAGCACAGGAAAACCTGTAGAACTCCGGGTAATAGGAGTATACAAAGAGGATCTGGGACTGGGACCCATCTACATGGATGCAGATGAATATAATAATTTAGGAAGCAATAGAGTTGTCAATACGGTGGTAGTCACCTATAAGGACAGGGAGGATATAGAGGAGACCACAAACTATGTAATCCAGATATTATCCAGGAAAAATTATAGGAACAGATATACAATCCTGGAGGGGAATGCCAGATACCAAAAGATAGAAAAGATAAAAAATATGATCAATATATTCCTGGGAGCAGTAGGGATAACAGCCCTTGTAATGGGAGGCCTGGGAATAAGCAACTTACTGTTGAATTCGGTACGGGAGATGACCCCCAGCATAGGGATCCTCCGAACCATGGGGATGAGTAAGAAAAATATACTGAAGATATTTTTACTGGAATCTACCATCCTCTCCACTCTAGGGGGAGCTATAGGAATTATCCTGGGATGCATAGGAGCCTATGTTGTTGGGAAAATCATAGGTATTCCGTCCATATATTATGCAGAGCAGATATTGACGGTATTTTTTACCTCCATAGGGATGGGGATAGTCTTCGGGAGTCTGCCGGCATATAAGGCAGCCAGGCTGGAGCCTGTAGAGGCGATGAAGATTTAGAATTTTTTATTTTTATAAAAATTTTAGAAAAACAAATATAATTTTTTGTTTGAATTTAACAAAAAGTTAAGAGAAAGACAGCATAGCTGCCTTTCTCTTATATCCTAAATTTGGTGTCTCTTTGTCACATTTCATGATTAGCTTTTAAATTAGAAAGCTAATCTGAATACTCGTGAAACACCGTAAAGGGAAAGGTTCTAAGGTTCTAAGGGTTCCACCCTTAACTGGGTTCATTTCGTTTTGGTGAGCAAAAGAAACGAACCAAAGAAAAGCTCAAATTTTGAAAATAGCTTCTAAGCAGGGATAGGATAGCTACGAGCTTACGGGTTACAGTCCTCATTACATTGCGGGACTTAATCTGTATATCGCTCTTGGTAGAATAATTACTGCGAAAGTGATATCGCCTTCAAAATTAAAGAGTGAAGCTCGACGACTATAAACTTCGTTTTAAACCAAGAAAAAGAGAAATTTTCTGAGAATCTCTGTGAGCTCTGAGTCTCTGCGTTGTGAGTTTTTCTTTGTGTAACTCATTACCTCATTTTCTCAAAGTTCTATGTTTATGTAATAAACTAATATCGCAAAATTCTCAACTTACTTGATAAGTTCTAGTTATTTTGGTGATGCCCTTTACGAGTAGTTCTTTGGTGATAACCCTAGCGGTTACTTTGTGATGAAGGTTTTGGGATAAGGCTTCTGTATTTTACCATAGTAATTACAATTTAGTGAAAAATATATCAAAATTTTGAATATAAAATTTTAAAAAGATAGGGAAACCTATTTTTTTTTTTGAAAAGTTTAAGAAAAATATATTTATTTTAAATTTAAAAAAGAATGACTTTATTTTATTGT